>CAZOXC010000054.1:0-10274 GCA_964583205.1 uncultured Pirellulaceae bacterium
CTTCTCTATACGCAGCTCCTGAATTGAATGCTCAAATCAACATCGTTTTTGATCCAGATACGCTCGACTTTGAAACGGGCCTGGCACAAAACGACACTCTCAGGCCAGTTCAGTTTACGAATGTTGTATCTGGCACCTACGAAATTCCAGGCGTAGACAATGCCGCAGTGGGTGCGTTCAACAACAGTTACGGCGTAACAATCGTCAATGAATTCTTTACTGGCTTCAACGGCGGGATCTTCGGATTTGGTGTCGCCGAAGCTGGTGATTTCTTTACTACCGTTACAACGACCTATCGTTTAAATTTCGCCACAACAGAAACCGGAATCCGATACATCGGATTTGTCGCCGGAGGTGCTGTTGGTTGGTTCAGTATCGACCTTGGAACTTCGCCTACGGACGAGCTGGTGTTCACTGGTGGCCGATTTAATCAAGGCATACCTGGCGGTATTACTGTTGGTGTTATCCCTGAGCCTTCGGGTTTAGGTCTGGCCGCATTGGCACTGGGCGCTGCTGGACTTCGACGCCGTCGTAAGGCAGCAGCCAAATCCAGCTAGTCAAGAATTGAATTGTAGGTGCGGGGCGAGTATCGATCTGAAGATTCCGCCCAGTAATCTTAATTTTGACTCGAAGTTGCAAAGCGGAATTTTGTAACCGTTGCAAGTACATAACACCGGTCTCGATAGAGGCCGGTGTTTTTTCGTGGACCGCGCGGGAACGGCTCATACGTCTGTTGTCGTGTCTGGGCTGAGCATTCGGTTGTTTTGTTCACGCTTAGTCGAACATGCTCAGATGAAACAGAGTTAATCGTTGCGCGATTCAATTCTTGGGCGCGCTTCGCGTGACCGTGGCACCCAACTCGTAGATTGGGATGCCCAATAATATCAGTGGGCCTCCAGGCGGAATCGAAGCTGAACGCAGTTGCAAAATTCCGGTTATAACCGGTACTACGGACGCTTATCTAGCGATGAGGCCAAAAAAAAAGCCCGGCATTTAGCCGGGCGTTACTGGTCCGAAGTCTCTACGCTTCTTCGCTGTTTTCTTCTGTTTCAGCAGCTTCAGGTTCAACTGCAGCTTCTGATTCTGGTTCAGCAGCAGCTTCGGTTTCTGGGGCATCCGCGCCGTCAGCCGAGGTCGGAGGAGCGATCAGCGGACCTTCCGAACCCAA
This sequence comes from uncultured Pirellulaceae bacterium, assembly GCA_964583205.1. Lineage (GTDB taxonomy): Bacteria > Planctomycetota > Planctomycetia > Pirellulales > Pirellulaceae > CALMEE01. The sequence continues at coordinate 1,169 of CAZOXC010000054.1, forward strand.
ACCACCTTTCAAGTTACTTGGATCGGTCTTGCCGGCTCGTTCCTTCTGCTCTTCCGCAGCGGCAGCCTTCTCGTCTTCTTCATTCCATTCAACTCGGCGACGTGACAAGCCGATTTTGCGTTCTTCCGTGTCAACGCGCAAAATCTTGACTTCCAGTTCGTCACCGACCTTGACCACTTCGTCAGGATTCTGAACTTTCTCGTCCGACAGTTCAGAAATGTGCAGCAGACCTTCCAAACCATCTTCCAAGCCAATAAAGACTCCAAAGTTAGTTACTTTAGTCACGTTGCCCGTCACAACTTGACCAGGCTGATAACGACTTGGAATGTCGGTGGACCATGGATCGTCATTCAGTTGTTTCATACCGAGAGCAATTCGGCGACGTTCAATGTCAACCGCCAGAACTCGACATTCGACATCCTGCCCCTTCTCCAGCATCTCATTGGGATGACTGATTTTCTTTGTCCAGGACATATCAGAAACATGCAGCAAGCCGTCGATGCCTTCTTCGAGTTCGATGAATGCACCGTAGTTGGTCAAGTTGCGAACAACGCCTTTGACAGGAGTATCGATTGCGTAACGCTCTTCGACATTTTCCCAAGGGTTGTTTTGGGTTTGCTTCATACCCAGCGACATTTGTTCGCCGGCCTTGTCGATTCCCAAAACGCAAACATCGATTTCGTCGCCGATATTCACCAGTTCAGAAGGATGGTTAATTCGTTTGACCCATGACATTTCACTGATGTGAACCAGGCCTTCAATTCCCGGCTCCAGTTTCACAAACGCACCATAGGTCATGACATTGACCACTTCGCCCTTGTGGATACTGCTAACCGTGTATTTCTCTTCAACATTCTCCCAAGGATTAGGCTCAAGCTGCTTCATACCAAGTGCGACCTTGGCTTTTTGCTTGTCAATGTTGAGAACTTTAATTTCGATCGGCTGATCAAGCTTGACCATTTCCGATGGATGCTGGATTCGAGTGTGCGACATGTCCGTGATGTGCAACAGTCCGTCGATTCCTCCCAGGTCCACAAAGGCACCAAAGTCGGCGATGTTTTTGACCACACCCTGACGAATTTGCCCGATTTCCAATTCCTGCAACAGCTTCTGTTGCGAGTACTGACGTTCTTTTTCGATTAACGAACGTCGACTGACAACAATGTTACGCCGCTGTTCGTCAATCTTCAGTACTTCACACTGAACAACACGACCAATGAAGTCCGCGATGTCCGATGGCCGACGAATGTCGACTTGACTGGCCGGCAGGAACACAGGCACGTCAATATCGACCAACAAACCGCCTTTGATTTTTCGAGTACAAACACCGGTAACGATGTCGTTTTCTTTGACATTCTCGATCACACGCTTCCAATGCAGGATGTGATCAGCTTTTCGTTTGCTCAGAGAGATCAAGCCATGAGGATCGTCAGCTTGACCGGTTTCATCTTCCAGGTCCTCAATCAGGACCTTGATCATGTCACCGACTTCTGGTTGTGCCTGGTGCTCTTCCCATTCAGAACGCGGGATCGTGCCTTCGCTCTTGAATCCGACATCAATCAGGACGTTATCCGAATCAACTCGAATAATTTTCCCGTCGATAATATTGTTCAATTCATAGCGAACATCTTCCCCGTCAGTTTCGGGAAATAGAAACTCGTTCAGATCGGCATCTTCACTTGGCAACAGATCCAATACCTGTTGATCAATGCCATCGTCTTCCAAAGAGCGAATTAAGTTACGGTTAACCATTAATTTTCAACTTGCGACTACCAGCCGCATCCTCATTATGGGGTTGCATTGCCAATGTTCCCGTCGAACATCTGTCAGCAACGACAAAGGTGAACAAACGAAAAAAGCAACCTCAGCATCGGCTCCGCACCTGACGCTCGGTTGCTGATTGAATCTTATCAAATGAAATGGGCCGCGGCAACGGTGAACGCAGCTCGCAATCCTGTCTGGAAGCCCCCGTTTTTGCTGAGATTTTTCGGTAATTCTACAAAAAAAGCCCGGGTATCTTGCGACACCCGGACCGTACTAAGTCGGATCATTCTGATGATCCAGTGAGTAGCTGCCTCAACCGGCAACTCGCCAGTCGCCTAGAAGCAACCACCTCTTTGGCTAGTACAGAAATATTCCACGGAACCACCTCCTTTCGCTAATCGAGTTTCTCACCTGAGCCAAAGCCACAGACAGGCTCTCAGTGAGCGATAGTCAAATCGCGTGCGTACGCGATACCACGTATTCTATGGTCTAAAGAATACAAACGGCTGACAAGCCAGATTCCAGGCGGGTTCGCCATAATTCGAGGGAGTATCACACAATTTTCCGTCAATTTTGCTCAAAAACCGAATGACAGAGACCGAAAAGCATCAAGTGTTTGCGATTTTGAAGACGGTCCGAGTTTGTCCAGACGACCAAATACAACATTGAAGGGATCGATCGTCGACATTTGTTACTCAAGTCAAACGTGTCCGTTGGGCGGAGTTACCCGCCGTCGTTGCCCGGTTGCTTCTGCAAACGAACATGAAGCTCATCCAGTTGCTTGCTCTCCACCTGACTGGGCGCTCCACTCATCAAATCGGAAGCTCGAGCCGTCTTGGGAAAGGCGATGCAGTCACGAATATTGTCCAGCCCGGCAAACAACATGGCCAACCGGTCGATGCCGAGAGCAATTCCGCCATGCGGCGGAGCCCCATAGCTTAACGCGTCCAGCAAAAAGCCGAACCGATCTCGAGCCGTGGCTTCGTCCATTCCCAGCAATTCAAAAACGGTCTGTTGAGTCTTCGAATCGTGAATACGAATCGTTCCACCACCTGCTTCAAAACCATTGATCACCAGGTCATAAGCGATTGCCCGAGCTTCTTTTGGCTGGTCCTTCAAGCTGGCCAAATCCTCTTGCCGAGGTGCGGTAAAGGGATGATGCATGGCCACCCAGCGATCCTCGTTCTCGTCAAAATCAAACATCGGGAACTCGACCACCCAGGAAAAATGCATTTCTTCGGGATCAAACAGCTCAAGCTCCGCGGCCAGATTCTTTCTCAAGCCAGCCAGCGCTTTGCAAGACACTTCCCAGCTATCCGCGATGAACAACAACAAGTCTCCGTCTTCCGCGCCCATACGTTCGATAATTCCGGCCAGCACTTCGGGCTCGAAATTTTTGGCGATCGGAGACTCCAGCTTGCCTTCTTTCATTTTGAACCAGGCTAATCCCTTGGCTGCAAAGTCTTCCTGGACATAGGTCGTCAGTTGATCGATGCCTTTTCGCGAATATTTGTCGGCAGCGCCCTTCGCATTGATCCCTCGCACAAAGTTGCCCGAATCAGCGACTCCACGGAACACACGAAATTCTGTTTTTGCCGCCAGGTCTGTACAGTCGGTGAGTTCCATACCATATCTCAAATCGGGAGCGTCATGACCGAACCGCTGCATGGCTTCGTCGTAGGTCATGCGAGGCAAAGGCAACTTCAAGTCCTGTCCTTTTAGTTCCTTGACCAAACGCGCCATCAATCCATCGATCATGTCCAGCACATCGTCGGCATCGACAAACGACATCTCCAAATCCAACTGCGTGAATTCAGGTTGACGATCGGCTCGCAAATCTTCGTCGCGAAAACAACGAGCCACTTGAATGTACCGGTCGTATCCGGCGATCATCATCAACTGCTTGTAAATCTGCGGCGACTGGGGCAAGGCATAAAATTCGCCCGGATGGACTCGACTGGGAACCAGATAATCTCGAGCACCTTCCGGCGTACTTTTTCCGAGAATGGGAGTTTCAATTTCGACGAATTCGTTTTCGTCGAAGTAGTCACGCATCGTCTTGACCAGGCGATGCCGCAACATCAAGCTGTCCTGCATCTCCTGCCGGCGGAGATCAATGTAACGATACTGCAAACGCAAATCGTCGTTGGACAATTCGACCTGACCGGGCGTAAAAGGCGGCACCTCTGACGCATTCAGGACTTCCAGTTCGTCGACGCGAATTTCGATATCGCCGGTGATCATCTTCGGATTGGCTTGCCCTTCGGGTCGAGCCAGAACTTCACCCACAACTTTAACGACGAATTCATCACGCAAAGACTCGGCCAGTTTTTGGGCGGATTCCGGCGATTCAGGACCAGCAGTGACCTGTGTGATCCCCCAACGATCCCGCAACACAATAAACTTCGCCCCGCCAAAGTCGCGCAAATTATGCACCCAGCCACAAAGTGTCACTTTTTGACCGGCGTGTTCTTTGCGTAGCTCACCGCAGTTGTGTGTTCGAAGCACAGTAGAATTCCTTGATTGAAGTTATTGTTTTGACTCGGCTGAAGCAGCTCGTTCGATCAATTGCCCGGCAACCTGCTGAGCATCGAATTCACCTTCAACATCCATGAATTGGCACTCGGGCATTCCGCGGAACCAGGTTTCCTGATGTCGAGCAAACCTGCGGGTCCGCACCAGAATTCGCTCGAACAGATCTTCCGCTGACAAATCACCGTTGAGATGTTCAATGGTTTCGCGATAACCGACTGCCTGGGCAGCCGTATGTCCCAGTTCGCCATATTTTTCCAGCAGGCCCTGGACTTCATCGACCAACCCGTTGTCCAACATCCATTGAACTCGTTGCTCAATCCGCTGGTGCAGAATTTCCCGAGGATGCCGAACAGCGAAAACTTTGTTCGCATGTTTGTTATGACCCTCGTCGAATTCACGTTGCAAGTGACTGATTGGCTGGCCAGTTGTTTTGTGGACTTCCAAAGCGCGAATGATGCGACGTCGGTCAGTAGGATGCAATTTGTGAGCGGAAACCGGATCGACTTGTTGCAAACGCTGATGCAAAGCCGCCAGCCCGACCCGCTCGACTTCAGCTTCGACTTGCATACGAAACTCCCCATCGGCTGCCGGACCTTCAAACATGCCTCGCAACATAATTTTTAAATACAGCGCAGTTCCACCGACAAAAATCGGAATTCGATTGCGGCTTTTGATGTCGGCAATTTTTTCCAGCGCCAGGTCGCGGTAACGAGAAACACTAAACGATTCGTTCGGATCACAAATATCAATCAAGTGATGTGTGACTTGCTCAAGCTCCTCAGAACTGGGCTTGGCCGTGCCAACATTCATTCCCCGGTAAACCGTCATCGAATCCAGCGAGAGAATTTCCCCGTCCAGTCGCTGGGCCAACAAAATAGCCAGTTCTGTTTTACCGCCAGCAGTCGCACCGGTAATGAACCAGCACTCGCCCGCCAATTCGCACTTTTCTTGATTGGAATTTTCTGACAAGGGATCGCGTGATTTGAATTGCGTAATATTGAAACGTTGATCGAAAAATCGATCAGGCATCATTTTGCGAAATTACCGCCAGTTGTCGATGGCAGGGCTCAATTGGCCCGATTCCGACCGATTAGCTCAATTCGCTGACCAGCCGGTCGAATTTTCGAAAGCGACTGACAGCCCAACTCAATTCAAACCGCTCCAAGGGCTTGGACATCACATGAGTGGCGCCGTTTTTGATCAATTTTGCCACTGTTTCAGGTCGAGGAAAGTTTTGCAAAACGATCACAGAGGGTGGCGAGTGGAGTTTTGGAACTTCCAGCAACAGATCGACAACTTCGGGATCGGTCAATTCGCCAGAGATAACCAGAGCGTCCAAATCATCGCCAACTTGACTGGCCATCCTCGCCTGTTGGATCCCCCAGGTGATGACTTCTGCCGAGTCGGCCGCCAATTCGTCGCCCAATGCGGCTAACTCGGTCTGATCAAGCGATGTGATACCAACTCGACAATTCCGCAAATCAAGATCGGGAGTTGCCTGCTGCAATCGCCGATCGGCAAACGAGGTTGTCAGGGGCAAGTGCCAGTCGCTGGACCCCTGTCGAGCCCATTGGCGGGCCACCATCGAATAGCAAAAAGCAAACTTGTGCCAATAAATCTGCAGCACACCCGGCCACTGTTTTCGATTGTGGTCCAGACCCTCGCAATGACTGGACAGCAGAAACAGCACCGGGATCAACGGGTTGTTCTCAACGAAACTCTGCAGCGACGGTTGATCCAATTCACCTCGATGATTAACCACAACCACCAGACAATCAGAATCGAAGGGGCATGCGAGCGCCGCAGGGTCTTCCTGGGTCGAGCCCAGATTGGCATCTGCAAATCGCCAGTCAGTTTTCAAGCGTTGGTCGACTTGCTCAAGCGCGAACTTGATTCCTGCATCTCTGATCTCGCCGACAAATGTGACTCGCAAACGATCTTCCTTAGCTGAACAAGGACTCTTAAATGGGATTAACTCAATGCTTCTTCTGTATCGGCAATAATTGACAGGACTTCGCGCGAATTCGGAGCAACTCGGATTTGCTCCAGAAAACTCTGGCAACTTATCAAGCGACTGAGCCGGGCGAGAACTCGCAAGTGCCCGGGTTCGTCACAGGACGCAACCATAAAAAAGATATCGGTCATAGAGCCGCGTGGCCCACCGAAGGGAATGCCCGATGAAGTAATCCCCAACGCCAGAAAAGGTTCGGCCAGAATTTCGGCTTGCGGCCGTCGCGGGTGCAACAAAGCAACTCCGTTTTCCAACGCCGTCGGATGAAGATCTTCTCGAGCCCGAATTGCATCGGCCATTTTATCCGCATCCCACAACAAACCTGTTTGCATCGCGCAATTGCATAAATCATCGACGACCGAGTTGCGTGTTTTGGATAACAACGGAATCGAGATCGCAGCTTCTGGCAGCAAGTCGCAGATCTGCATATCAAAAGTCAAACTCTCAGAAGATTGCCCATCCAGAACTTTTTCGACTTTCACAAGTTCAGTTTCGTCAGACAATCCGATTTGATCTTCAAACCAGTGATGAATTTCGGCGCGAGAAAATTTCCACTTGCCACCCACTCGGCGCCCCGGCAATTTGCCTCGATTTGCCATCTTTTCGATTTGCGGGGGCGTTAGGTGCAAAAAAGTCGCCAACGACTGAATGTCAAAATCTTCCTGGGACATTTCGATTCAAATCAAATATTTCAAGATGAGTTGCCTGGGGTGTTTTCAATATGCTGTCTTGTTTTGATGCCTGCTGTCCAGATCAGTTATCAATCTTGACAGAAAAAAGTCGTTGTTGAAAATCATCTGGAATGACGTTGAAGCTGCAATGGATTGCAGTCAGTCAGCAAAAACGCGGATTCGGGCAAGGAGGCCCATGATGCGATCTTCGCAAACCAGTCGAGACGGCATCAGTTTGAAAAACCTGTTTCCACCGGGACAGGTGATTGGTGCCGAGGATGTTTTCATTCAATCCTGCTGTGGTGAATGGAGCGATGTTCGCGATGGAGACCTGTTCGTGGCCATCGTCGACGAAAAATCTGACGGACACGACTCGGTCGAAAAAGCGATTGCCAAAGGCGCCTCGGCGATACTGGCTGAACGCATGCTGGCGGTCGATATTCCGCAGTTTATCGTAGGGAACTCGCGGCAAGCTTACTCCAGAATCTGCCAGACTCTGGCCGGGAGTCCCTCCCAATATCTTAAGACCATCGCGGTGACCGGAAGCGACGGCAAAACGACCGTCTCGCATTTGTTGCACAGTATCCTGGCAAGTGCCGGCGAGACCAGCGCAATTGCCAGCTCGCTGAAAATTGGCCGAGGCCACAAAAATAATAATGCCTGCCAGAAAACATTTGCCAACAGCTTGACACCACCAGATTTGGCAAACTGGCTGTGCCATTCAACTCTGGAAGGCTGCGATCACGCAATTCTGGAATCCACCAGCGTACAGTTGGCAAATCACCAGCTTAACGGAGTCGAACTGGACGCTGCAGTGATCACGAATATTCGCAGCAATCACTTGGATTATCACAATTCAGTCGCAAATTATCGCCAAGTCACAGCGAGGATCCTGGACCACTTGAAACCTACTGGATTCGCAGTGATGAACATGGATGATCCCGGTTCTCACCAGATGATTCCGGATATAAAAGTCCCCACGATCACGTTTGGGATTAAGCAACAATCGGAAGTTCAGGCGACACCCTTGGAAGAAGGGTTCTCTGACCAGACGTTTATGCTGACCGCTGGCAACGAATCCGCTCCGGTTCGGACTGCGATCATCGGCCGCAATCACATCTACAATTGTCTGGCAGCTGCCTCGACCGCATTGGCTCTGGGCATCGATCTACCCACAATCGTTCGAGGATTGGAAAACATTCAGCGGATCGGTGGCAGACTTGAACGCGTTGAATGCGGACAAGAATTCGCCGTGTTTGTCGATTCGGCAACGACTCCGCGCCGGTTGGGATCGACACTGGCATCGTTGCGCAGGATTGCTCGCCGTCGCCTGATCTGTGTTGCGGCCACCAACGGTAACAATCCGGCCGAGCGTCAGGAGTTTGGACAAATTATCGAGAAGGCTTCTGACCTGCCAATTATTTCTACGCCCGGCATTGCGGAATCACAGCAGCTTGAACTGATCCATCAAATGCTGGATGGATTCAGCAATCCTGCAACTGCTCACTCAATCCCGGATCGAGTCAAAGCGATCGAATGGGCTCTGTCGCAAGCCAAACCAGGCGATTGCGTCGCGGTCCTTGGGTTTGGCGAGAAACCGGTGATTTCACTTGATGATGGACGCTGGCACTTAACAGATCGCGAAATTTGTCAGGCTTGGCTGTACGATCAGCCGATTTCCCCGATTTTTAATGCGACAGACTCGAAAATCTTCCGTATCGACGACTTTCGCAGCTAGCAGAACTTCCTGCATTCGATCATTGAATTCCATCTTAAATTCGGTTTTGCAACATTTGCAGAAATCGCCCTTGTGACGGATTTTTGACTTCAGTAAATGTACCGCCGATTCGATTGGAGAACGAGTTTCCAGTTGAATCCCAAGACAACATTTGCTCCGTCGTCGATGTCGGAATTGCGGGAATTCGACATCTCATCCTCCTGGGGTTTAGAGCATTTGCTTATCGAGACAATGGTTTCTGGGTCGACCGTTTCGATAAGTGCTCACGACTGAGCTTGTGACTGTGCACTGGGAGGCAACCCCTCCCAGTGCCAGGGAACATTGTTATCGAGCAGCCGCGAGCTGTCAGGTAACCCGATCAAAGGGTGTTAGCGGGAAGCTAACACC
>CAZOXC010000055.1:0-10180 GCA_964583205.1 uncultured Pirellulaceae bacterium
CTTCTTCTCGAGCGAGTTCAAAATGATCGGGCGTTTCCGCTTCGATTTTCAACAAGGCGATCTGTAGTTGACGGTCTCGCCTCAACACCGAAGCGACGTGGATTTTCCCATCATGCGTGGCGACTCGGACGTTGGAGCCTTCCAGGAATACTCCTTGCATGGTCAAAACCAAACCATCGGGCGAGACAATGATTCCACTGGCGTAACCATCCACTCGACCGGCAGTAGCTCCGTATACTTTGACCGTTCGAGCATTGGCGGTATCAATCGCTTTGCGAAAGGCCCGGTTCATCGCCGAATCTTCCTCATCACCTGACACACCGCTGGGTGCAAGCAACAAAGAACCAGACAACAACGAACCAGCCAGCAATAAAAACAATCGTCTGCTTATCATATTTAGTTTCCTCTGCTCGCTGCGGGCATATTGAATAGCTCCTGATCAACTTCCGTCTGGCGAGTCATTTTGTCGGTCTTGATTGTCAGTCGTACGGTATCGGACAACCCATCTGTTAAATGTCTGGTACGAGCGACGCAGAAACCTTCATTCGAAGACCAATCATCGAAAAGAATCGCTCCGCCGTTGCGGTGGCCATCGATTTCACAAGCCGCTTTCAGCAGGCGGACATCCGATTTGCCCGATTCGTTGTAAGTTTGCAACCACACGTAATACCAGTCATCACCTTCGTCGAGTGTCTTCAGCCGACAAGCGACTCGACCACCAACGCTGTCGGCTCCATCCAGCAAGACGCGCCCGAAAGTATCCAATGGGGTTTCGCTGTGAGCGCTGGCCATGCAAAACGCCTGACAAACGATCGGATTGAATTTTGCTTCGGTCACGGACAATTCTTTGACTCCAGCGTCAGTTTGTTTCCAAAACGTTTCACCATCAAAGCCATAAATGGCCTCTTCGCCATCCTGGTTCCAGACAATTTTGAAACGGCCATCGGTACCCAGCCAGACTTGTTGTCGCCCAACCAGTTCATCCTTGGCAAGGATTCGATCTTCCAGTTGGATGACACTGAATTCGTTATGAGAATCGTAGCCGCCATCCCGCTTCCATTGCTGAATGTAGTGTTGTGCGTAATGCATACTGATCGATTCGTCTCGAATGATGCCGGGGTCGCCCGACATCATGTCGTACATTGCCCGAGCCTTTTCCATTTGGCGTTTTTGTTCTTCGGAAGGCTCTTCGCCTTCGTCATCACCATCATCTCCGTCAGAATTTTCTGGCGGAGGAGGTTTGCGATAGGGTAAACCGTAAAGTCGAACATGAATGTCCTTAACCGAGCCATCTTCCTTTTTGAAAATCAGGTGTGCGGGCCAGTTTTCGGGTAATGTGCATATCAAGTTGGTAAATTGATTTGCGTTTGTAATCGTGCGCCCCTCAAATTGAATCAACTCATCGCCCAGTTCCAGACCCATTTCCGCAGCGGGCGCGTCCAGGTTAATGGTCGAGCATACGACTTTGCCGTCGCGATTAGAAAAGTTTGCATCCAGCGTTCCGTGTTCCACCAGCTTTGAAGCCAACAGTTCGGGAATAAAGTTTTTGATCTGGTTGGAAGAAATGGCGTAGCCAAGCCCAACATTGACTCGGCCTCGATCACGAAAACTACCGCGACCGTTAATGCCAATCACCTCGCCATTCATGTTGAACAAGGGACCGCCCGAGTTGCCAGGGTTGATCGAACTGTCGATTTGAATGCAATTTCCGTAAACCAGTTGGCTGGCAGAACCGCCCTGATAACGCTCGATGCCACTGACAACACCCAGAGTTACCGTGGGAACCTGGTCTTCGGCCAGCAAGAATGGATTGCCCATCGCCAGCGCCCAGTCACCGACTCTGACTTTGTCCGAATCGCCAATCGGAGACCAGTCAAATTCATCTTTGCCTTCCAGTTGGATGATGGCGATATCGCCGCCGGGATCTGTGCCAATCAACTTCCATTTGTAGAGTTTACCGTCGTCCAGTCCGCCCAGGCCACTCACTCCAGCACCCGAAATCACGTGATGATTGGTTAACGCAATTCCACTGGGATCGACGATCACTCCTGATCCTCCGCCCTGTCGGTCATCGCCATAGACCGCGACAACACTGCCTACGACTTTTTCGATCACCTTAACTCTGGCAGCTTCAACTTTTTTCACCAGTGCCAATTCTTCATCGCTGACTTGCGAATAAAGGGTGGGGCAAATGCACAGACTGCCGATCATCAACATCGTGGTGATCGTAATCCATCCCGCCGAACATGCGGTCTTGCTGGTGGCTGTTTTCAAGTTCATTTTGAATTCCCGAATTTAAAAGCAGTTTTCGATCTGCTGGATTTAATCAACTTTAAGTAGTTTCGCATTCACCCAATTGACGTGATCACCCAAATCAAGATGTTTGCCAGGTTTGACCAAGAGCGTCAATCGGCTGACGCCCTCGATATCCACATCAATCTCCTGAATTAGATTGTCCCTGTTAAGCTGGCCACTCCATAATTCGATTCCGTCACCACGTACCGAGACCTCACAATCACCCCGTTGTTGGGATTGCTTGTCCAGGCCGACCGTTGCATTGAATCTGCCGAAACCGTCAGCCACTTCAAACTCCAACCGGCAATAGCTATGCGTGCCGATGCCTCGTTGAAACTCCTGGTACTCGTCTTCACTAGAATACAAAGTCAAAGGTTCACCGAAAACATTGCGGTCCGACTGCCATGTATAACTTGCCGAACCGATCGAGCGTTCTTCAATATCGACAGGTGCCAAATCCGACAGGTAGGTGATTCGGTCGCTTCGAACATTGATGGCGGCAACCTGATTGCGATCAAGCGTCAATTCGGCGTCACCCGCCACGACAATTTTCAAACTGGTTTCATCCAGCGATTTGATTCTGCCAACCGCATGTGATCCATCGAGCAGATTAATCCGGGCGATGGTGCCATCCGGAACGCTTTGCAGCAAGTCAGTCAGCACAACGCCCACAAGCTTCACTTTGCTGCGAGTAATCGAGCGAGTTTTTCCACCTACGTCGATGATGATTTTCTCTTCGTTGATTTCTTCCAGAATTCCGGTCACTGCCTGTTCGCCTCGGCTGGTGTCAACAATGATTCGATCGTTGCTGGTATCTGGTTCTCCGATCAGACGATTTAACAAGCTGCTACCGGTTGATTCAGTAGAAACAATCGCCTGGATCGATTCAGCACCCAGCGAAAATGAAGCGGTCGGAGTTTCAATCGTGTAAATCGAATTTTGCATGGCGACACTGGTGGCTCGAAATTCCCCACCTCCAACAAGTCTTACGACCAAGTCCGTTTTCGCATTCTCAATTGAACCCGTCGTGGAAATGGAAGTTACGTCATTCAGGCTGAGACCTTCCGGAATCTGATCGCCCGACATCGTTCCGTCTTCGGATATCGTGCCCAGCGTCGCTTCATAAGTTTGACCATCAACGGTCATGATCGTTACAGAATTTTCGGATACTCCTGCCCTTAAAGCATTCGAAGGTTCTGTAGTGAGAGGGGTCTCGTAAGCCAGCAATGATTGATTGAAACCGAGTAGGCCAATAACTAGCAAACAAGGTACGAGGAAACAAGGTACGAGCAGGCCAGGCATGAGCAAACCGGTGCGGATCATGTTCAAACTCAAAATTTCGTATGATTGGATTTTGGAATTCACTATCTCTATTTTACCCATTTCAGATCCAGGCGATGCGAAAAAGCTGCCCAATCGGCTTGGAATACGACACAAAAAAACGGCACTTTTCCGTTTGGGAAAAGCACCGCCTTAATAACTGTTGTTACACAGGATGTAGTTAGCCAATTGCCTTAGTTGTTGGAATCGTCGGACTCGTTAACCGATTCGTTGTAACCTTCGACAACTTTGCGATAACGAGCTGGCAAACGCTCTTTAACTGCGTTATTGGCTGGATCACGACTGCGATCGCGAAGTTTACTCCAAGGACTGGCTGGCCCATTGTCAAACGTTCTGCGAACGACTGAATTTGGCTGTTGGCTGGCACCGCCCTGAGTCGATTTTCCTTCGCCCTGCCCTTGAGATTCACCCTTGGCATTCTCGCCGTCCTGCTGTTCTTGACTCTCGCAGGAACTGCAACTGCTGCATTCTTTCTTTTCCTGTTCCTTGATCAACTCAGCAAGCATGTTGACAATCTTGTCTTGTTGTTCCTGAGTGTTCTCGCCGGTGTTCTCCAGATCAAGTTGTCGTCGAGAGAAGTCCATTCGCTGGAAAACATCTGACAAGCTACCGTCTTCGATAGCGGAAAGCATTTCCAATTGTCGCCAGGCTGAAACTCTCAAACGTTCTGGAGCAGCAGGATTTTCTTGAATGAACTCCTGGAATGACTCCTTGGCTTCTTTGTTCATGAGCAAGTTCGCCTTGGCGACTGCACTGAAGTACAGAGCGTTGCCGGAGTTCAATGAGAATTCTGACAGGTCGCCTTCGATTACCTGGTCCAGAACAGGGATCGCATCTTCATGCTGATCTTCGCTCATCATAACGCGAGCCAGGAAGAACGCTGCGTCTGCAGCCAGATACTTGTCTTCACCTTCGATCAGAGGATTGAGCGACTCAAGTGCTTTTGCAGCGCCTTCTTCTGCGATGATCAAAGCATCTTCGTAGTCCGGATACATCTGCAACAAAGCGCTGGAGATGGACATGGATTTGCTCGTAGCATCCTGAGAGAAATCGTCAATCGTTTCTCGAACGCTCGATTTTTGTTCGTTGGTCAAACCGCCAGTTTCATCAACATGCTCAAGGAACGCGTCGATGATCTTGTCGGTGTCCGTCGCCTGAGCGGGAGTCGCCACAAGGGCGAGGCACAACACAGCCACCATGCTGAACAGGGAAAGTCGTTTAATACTCATATCGTTTCCTTTAGGAAAGTCGAAGGAAATTGTTGTTGGTTAGTTGAACTTACTGGCTCTCTTGAACTCGCATCGTCATCTCGGCAATTTGCGCCTGACGACGAGCAATCGAGCGAACTTCGTCCCGCATTATCTTTTCGAGTTTATCGCCCGCGCGAATTAAGTCAAATTGCTTTGTTCGCCGATTCACGCGGATTTGTGCGGCTCTTAACATTTTGAGCTCGGCGGATTTGCGGAGCAACGGCTGGTTGCCACCACCACCGCCACCGCCGCCTTGACTCTGGCTTTGCTGGCGCCGGCGTTTTAGAGCTTCCAGCAGTTCTTCAAGGGTATCTTCGATCTGACCCTGAATCATCTGTGTCAAAGCTCCAGTCTCGGAAACCTCCAGCAACTGAGCGGTACGCTCCAGGTCCTCTCGGACGTCCTGAACCATCTCAGGGAAGACGATACTGGTACCATCTTCCAGCAACAGGTCATATGCCTGTTGGCCCAGCTCCGAAATCTCGCGTTCTTCGGTAGCCAATCGCATCAAGGCCAGCGAATCTCGCCGGCGCAGTCGACCCAGATACGCCTTTTTATCTTCCAGCTCAGTCGTCAGCAGCGACGCGAGCTGCTGTCTTGCCAGCATTTCACGGAATCGAGCTTCCAGGCGACGCAGTTTTTCTTCGCGAGTCTCTTCGCGCAGCTGCTCCAGCCTTTGTTCGATTTCATCAAGTGCTTTCTGCAAATCTTCTTCGGCCTTGCGCTGTTGTCGCTCAGCTTTTTGTGGTTCGTCATCTTCCAGATTTTCAGCCGCATTGCCCATAGATTTTTGAGCGTTTTCCATGTGTTGCTGACCGGGTTGCTTTTGACTGCCTTCACCTTCAGTCGGCTTGGGAGACTTCTTCATTTCTTTGGCGACGTCAGCCGTTTTGTTTTTGGTCCGACGCTGATCGTTGGCCATTTCTTTCAAAGCTTCAGGTGGCAGCGATTCAATGCGACGCTGCTCCTTCTCAAGTTCTTTCTTGGCATCCTTCAAATGGTCAAGTGCTTTTTGTGCAGCACGCTTGGCCTCGGCCGCTTTGCCCTGCCCCAAACGATCTTCGGCTTGCCGCTGCTCTTGCGCTGCACGCTGCAAAGGCTTCTGACCAGGTTTTTGAGACTGTTGCTGTTGCGATTGACTTTGGCTTTGAGACTGTGACTGGCTTTGACTCTGAGATTGGCTCTGACTCTGCGACTGGCTCTGACTTTGAGACTGTGATTGAGAATCGGAACTCTGTGAATCTGAGTTCTGTTTATCGCTGTTTTGCTTGTCCGAATTTTGTTTATCTGAGTTCTGTTTATCTGAGTTCTGTTTATCTGAGTTCTGTTTATCGCTGTTCTGTTTATCGCTGTTCTGTTTATCGCTGTTCTGTTTGTCCGAGTTTTGCTTGTCCGAGTTTTGCTTGTCCGAGTTTTGCTTGTCCGAGTTTTGCGAGTCACTGTTTTGGCTATCGCTGTTCTGCGAGTCGCTGTTTTGTTTATCGCTGGGATTGCCACCGATTTCTTTTGACAGATCTTCAGTTTGCTTTCGCACGTTGTATTGCTGGTCGGCGACGGCATCCAGAGCACGCAAACCCCGCTCGGCGTTTTCGTCTGTGGTTTCGATAACTTTTTGTTGTTTCTCGATCAGCTCGTTGACTTCTTTGATTTGGTTTTCCAGATCGTCCAATGCCTTGGGCTTGTCGGCAACCTTGTTGGTTTCTTCGGTTTGTTCCCGCTGCTCTTTCTGGATCTTTTTGATTTCCTCTTTCCAGCGCTCCAGATCGGCAATTTCTTTTTCTTTGGATTTGGTTTGGTCTTCTTCGTTCAACAACAGTCTGACCAAGGCCTCCAGGTTCTCGATTACAGCGTTCATCTCGCGCTCGGCTTCATCCAGCTTCTGCTGGTCCAGCAGCGAAGTGATCTCGGCCATCTTTTTAGCGATCAAGGTTTCCTTGGACTGTTGCAAGGCTTTGATCAAACGCTGTGCTCGCTCGGGTTCCTGCGCTTCCAGTTTCTGCGCAATTGATTCGAACATGCTTTCCAGCTTGGCCATTTTCGTTTCGACGGCCCGCTGTCGTTCGCCAAGTTCCGAACGTCGGTCATTATCCTGGCCACTTGCCTGAAAGGCATTGAATGAAACAACCAGGGCGAATGCCAAAGAAAGCACGAGTCGGACAGGAAGTCTGGTCATTTGATCAATCCTCAATTTGTGAGAAAGTCACCACGCGATTTGGGCCGCACTGGAGATGCCGGATTCGGCACTCTAAATTATCCAATGATTTAACCCATTAGGCAAACGTCAGTTACGCCTTATTTACATATCAGCGAGCCCATTTGGCATAATTACTCGTTGTTTTCGTTATTTTCTTCGTCGTCGCCATCATTTTCCCCACTTTCCGGGTCGTCAAAAATGCCGTCTTCGTCGTCGAAAATTCCCTGGTTTTGGTTATCTGCCTTCTTTTCTTCGTTCATTTTACGTACTTCTTCCTGAGCACGTTTGGTTTCAATCGCCTGGTTGATAATCTGTTGATAAGTTTCTGAGTCCTGCATAGCGCTGAGAATTTGCCGCATCTTGGCCTGAATTTCTTCCTGAATGCCGGCAGTGTCACCGGCTGCTTTGGCCATTTGTTCGGGATCGGCGACCGACCGGCGAACCACATCAAAACTCTGAGAGGCGATAAAGATATCTTCCGCATCCAAAGACCGGATCGGTGCAATAATTTTTTCGCTCAGCCTTTTTTCGATGGACATACTCTCGTCAAGATTCGAATCGGATTCATCAAGTCGATTGTTTCGCGCTTCAATCAAGAATGACTCGAAGCGATTGGCGATGTTCGCAAGATTGGTACCGACGATCTTTTGACGACGCTGCATGTCGACCAGCCGGCTGAGTACCTTGTCGTTGTCTTCATCGGCCTGTTCCAGTTGAATTACCGCAAGTGCTCGCAAGTCAACTGTGAGCTGTTCCTGGTTTTTCAATGCCAGCTCGAAGGCCTGTCTTTGCTCGATTTCACGCCGCAACAAGTCCGCCCGCAGTTCTTCTTCGCTGACAACTCGCAACAGAAACTCACGACTCTGTCCGATACCGGGCCCGGACAAGGTGTTGTTGTCGACGGCCTTGACCGAAAGTCGCAAACCCACGCCGACCGGAATTTCCAGCTCGCGTAAATCGAATGCCGTTTCTGCCTGGACAATTTTCTGATTTAGCAAGTCTTCTATTCCGGCAATCGGTTTTTCGACTTCCTGAGGAACGGAAGAAGAGGAATCGCCCTGCCACTTGGCATACACAGAAGTTGCCGTGATCGAGTATTCATCCTTGGCACGGAATGAAATTGGAATCAATGCCTTGGGCGTTACCAGCCCGCTGATGCCGTTGAGCGATGCTCTCAATTGCGGCGCGCGATCCGCTTTCATGGCAATGCTGAAAGAAGTCGGTCGACTGGATGTCAGCCCGTTCTCGTCAACCAGATTAAAGGTGTATTTGCCGCCCAGTAATTTGTCCGTGGGAATGTCGAGCGTAAATCGGGTGTTATCATCGCCGGCAGTCATCTTCATTTCGCCGCCGTCCGGGTTGATCAAGTTTGCGACAGACAAGGGTTTGTTGCTGAGCGCCGCGATGCTGAGTGAACTGCCCTCCAAAACACCGTGAGGACCACTGCCTTTAGGAAGCAACGCAGCCTCCTCCTGAATGTATTCGGGGCCAGTTACTTCAAGCTCCAATTCTGAGATGGATGGCGGATCCACCAAGTCGACCTGGACCCAACCGGTGGTTTCGTCGCCCCCGCGAGCCCGAAATTTGAACTGTGAAGAGACGTTGCGGAAATCGAATTGATGTTCCAGCGGACCGGTTTTGTTCATCTGATGAAATGTCCGGTTGTTGCCGGTATCCACTTCCAGTTCTACCGAGACATCGACGACTCGACTGCGAGATCCCGGTGCCGGGTTGCCTGCTTCGTCAACGGTGCCGTCGACACGTACCAACTGCCGATGATCCTCGCCGCGCTTCATGGTGATGCGACCATTTTCTGCGCCCTCGATAACCAGATAGGTATCCTGCGGCCACTGTGCATCAGTAAGCAGAATGTTTCGATTGAACCAGGTGTTCCAGAAATAGGTAGTCGAAACACCGAAGATCAACAGCCCAATTCCAATGATACCCAGCAACAGCAAAACCATATTGGATGCCTGCCGCTCTTTATTCAGGGCCGAACCGAAATTCACTGACTTGGCCATTTCGGCCCCGCGATCGATCGTGGCCTGAACCATTTGGCTGGAAACACCCTGCTTGTTGGCAACGGCGTCGCGGGAAAACTGTACAGAACTGATCAGACTCTCTTTCAAGTCCCGGTTGTTCTTTTCGACTTCCAGAATCAAGGCGTCATCGGAAACCGACTGAGTCAGAGGCTTGATCACTCGCCAGAACAATACGGCCAGCACCAGGATCGACATCACGCAAAGCATGATCGTGCGCTGCGGCAAGTCCATTTTGAATATGCGATCGATGCCGGCGTCAAGCAAAGCAATGATGCAAACGGCCATCAACAGGCGACTGATTCCGTCGACCAGCAACCAGCCAGTCAGCTTGCGACGCAGCGCTCCCAGTCGACTGAGAATCGTGCTGGGGATTTTATGTTCGGTAGCAACAGACATGTTTATTGGTTCTGAAATTAAAGCAGGCGATAGGATTTTCGTACGGCCCATTCCACTGTTAACAACAGGAAGGGCAACAGGAAGGTCAGCCAGCGAATTGGCGGATGAATATCCCAAACCGGTTTGGGTTCGGTGTTGTATTCAGTGATCGTTTCGGAAACCGGCAAGTCATTGACCAACTGTTCGAATTCGTTCACGTTGTAATACTTGCCACCCGAGGCTTGGGCGACTTCGCGGAGTAATTTTTCGTTCAGCCAGTAAGCTTGAGATTCCACGCTGGGTGGTTGAACACGGAACGAGACTGGCTCGATTCCCGAATCACCATCGGCACCGGGCAGACTGACCAGGACCTGGAAGGTTCCCGTGCGCTGGGCAACAAAGGAAGCTTCGAAATTTCCTTCCTGACCCGGCAGAGAACGCAACTCCACATTCTGCACTCGTCCATCTTCACTCCGCACCACCGCCGTGATCGATTCGGCAACCAAAGGTTCGAATTGTTCGTTCAAGGCCTGGGCGATCAGAGTGACTTTGTCACCAATCTCATAAGTGGTGCGATCCGGATCGAGCACACCGCGGCGCGAGCCCTGCAATGATCGAGTTTCCACCAGAAAGCGAACCAGTTGAACCCAGAAGCGATCAAAATACTGAGCCTGCAAACCGAC
>CAZOXC010000056.1:0-1845 GCA_964583205.1 uncultured Pirellulaceae bacterium
GCCGATTGTGACTCGTCGTCGAGTCAAATATGCTCCGCATGATCCAGTCGTGTCGCGAACTTTCCTGATCGAAAAAGGATTGACGCTTGGTGAAGTTCGCCGCGTTCCGCCATTTCTGAAACAGAATTTGGAGACCCAGGAAAACATCGAGCAACTTGCGGCGAAAACTCGGCGTCGTGATTATATTCTCGATGAACGCGACGTGATCGATTTTTACGAATCCAGAATTCCGGAAGACTGTGCAGATATGAGGCAGTTGGAACGCTGCTTGAAAAACGATCCGCAATTGGAAAAACAACTGGTGCTCTCCATCGAAGACTTGATTGGCGACACCGATTCGGAAACACAGCAGGAAGAGTATCCGGCTGAAGTTCAAGTTGGCGAAGTCAAATTGCCCGTGTCCTATAAGTTTACTCCGGGAGCCAAAGACGATGGGGCAACGTTGGAGTTGCCGGTCGAAGCGGCCAGCCAGTTGGACGAGCATCAATTGGGTTGGCTTGTGCCGGGATTGATTTGCGAACGCATCGAATCCATGATCCGTAGTTTGCCGAAGTCGGTCAGACGGAACTTGATTCCCGCGCCCGACACTGCTCAGGAAGTCGCAAATCAAATTGAATTGGGCAGTGGATCGTTCGTGAATGTCGTTGCACAGCACTTGAGCAATCGCGCTGGCGAGCCGATACGTCCCGACATGTTTGACGAAACCAAAATCGACGATTGCCTGAAAATCAATGTGCGAGTCAAAGATGAGCAGGGCGAAACGATTGCCGAGTCTCGTTCTTTTACCGAGGTGATGAAGAGCCTGCCCGACTCGCAGAAAAGTAGCGTCGTTCAAGTCAGTGACAATGAATGGCAACAGGAAGGTCTCACGGATTGGCAGTGGGATGAACTGCCGAAGTCAATCAATATCCGCCGCGGTGTGGCAGAAGTGCCAGTGTTCCCCACGATCATGGACGAGGGCGACACGGTCGCATTGCGTTTGCTGGACAACCGCGAACGCTCGAACCTGGAATCGCGAAATGGGCTGGTTCGCCTGTTCCAGATCGCCAACCGGAAGAACGTCAAATCGCAAGTAAACTGGTTGCCCGAATTGGACAAGCTTTCTGTGATTGCCAGTCCCATTTTTCAAAACTCGGAGAACTTCAAAGCGCAGTTGGGCGACTTGATTGTCAGAATTGCGTTCATCGCGGGCGAGAAGATTCCTCGCCAACGCGAAGCTTACGAAAAGTTGCTGGCGGCTTCGAACGAGCGCATCAGTGTAGCGACTCAGGAAGTTGCCAAATGGTTGCCAAGGATGCTTGAGCAATATCAGGCTGTGCGAGTTGTACTTGAGAAACAAACCGCCAAGAACTCGCACGCCGTTGGCGATGTTCGCGGGCAGCTCAAGTCATTGTTTTCCGAACGGTTTTTGCAGAGTGCAGCCTGGCATCGTCTGAAGTCTTATCCGCGGTACCTGGAAGCGATTCAAGTTCGTTTGGACAAGTTGCAGTCAGGCTCTTTTGACAAGGATGTTGAATTCACACATGAGGTGGCCGAGTTTGCCGGTCGCTATCGAGAGCTTGCCGAGCAACATTCGCTGGTCGGCAAGTTTAGTGACGAGCTGGATCAGATCAAATGGATGTTGGAAGAATATCGAGTTTCGTTGTTTGCCCAGCAGCTAGGCACCAGTGAGAAAGTTTCGCCACAGCGGATTGAAAAACAGTTTGCCAAGGCGATGAATTCGTAGCTGTGTTTTTGGAACGCGAGGAGAGCAGGAAAAAAACACAGCGTTGTCTGTCCTTGCTTGCGATTTCCTGGTTAGATTTGTCATTAGGTATTTGTCAATTGTCATTTGTCATCGTGATG
>CAZOXC010000056.1:1945-10173 GCA_964583205.1 uncultured Pirellulaceae bacterium
CAATGACAATTGACCAATGTCTGTTCATCAATGACAAATCAACTTTATCGCGATTAGACATTGAGCCCGCATTCGCATGGAAGCTCATCAAATCACGAGTTGTCCTTGCTTGCGGTTTCCAGGTTAGATTTGTCATTAGAAAATTGTCAATTATCATTTGTCATCGTGATGACATAGCAGACCGCAATGACAATTGACTGTTCATCAATGACAAATCAATTTTATCGCAATTTCTAGCCTGCTGTCGGCGCTACGTACTCGTAAGACGAATCGGTTCCCAGAGGGATTCCAGTTAGCCAGAAAGTAATCAGCATCAACGACCACAGAATCAGGAACGTAATACTGTAAGGCAACATCAGCGAAACCAGAGTTCCGATTCCGGTCTTGGATACATAGCGTTGGCAGAACACCACGACCAACGGGAAGTAAGGCATCAAAGGTGTGATGATATTCGTTGACGAATCCCCGACGCGATAAGCTGCCTGAGTCAAATCAGGGGAAATTCCCAATTCCATCAACATGGGTACGAATACGGCCGAGATCAAAGCCCATTTTGCGGATGCCGAACCTACCAGTAAGTTCACGAGGCCAACCAGCATGATAATGCCAAAAAGCGTTACAAACCCGGGCAAGTTCAAGGCTTTAAGGAACGCAGCACCCTTCACTGCCAGCAAAATTCCAATTTGGCTTTGGGCAAACATCCAAATGAATAGTGCACAGAAAAACGCCAGAACCAGGTAGTAGCCCATCGTTTCCATCGACTTGCTCATCCCTTTGATAATGTCTCGATGAGAAGTTACTGTCCCCGCGATGTATCCATAGACAATGGCAGGAATCACGGAGAACAGGAAAATCAAAGGCACAATCATCTGCATTAGTGGCGCAGTGAACTTGAGCAAGTCTCCTTTGTCGCGTAGCGCCGAGTCAGTTGGAAGAGCCCACCAAATCATCACTGCGATACCGACCGCAACGACCGCTAGTGAGACCAGCATTGCCATGATTTCACGACCGGTGACCTTTTCAAATTTTGGCATTTGTTCCGGATCGCCATCAATTTCCAGTTTGCTGACACGAGGTTCAACGATCCGATCGGTAATAAACCAACCAACGAAAACGATCAAAAGCGTTGAAGCGGCGGTAAAGACATTGTTGTTGACGACACTGACTTCGGCATTTGGATCATAGAGTCGTGCTGCTTCCATGGTGAATCCCTGGAGCAGTGGATCGAGTGCGCTGGGGATAAAAAAGTTTGCCGAGAATCCGCCCGAGACACCCGCGAATGCCGCCGCGATACCAGCAAGTGGATGTCGTCCGGCGGCATAAAAGATCACGCCGCCTATCGGTATCACTAACACATATCCGGCATCGACAGCATAATGCGATCCAATCCCCACCAGGATAACTGCAGGCGTTAGCAAAAATTTGGGAACCACGCCCAACACGGTCTTGATCATCGTCCCAATCAAACCCGTGTGTTCGGCAACTCCGATTCCCAACAGTGCGACGAGGACAACGCCCAAAGGTGCAAAGCCAGTAAAGGTTTCGACCATCGAGGTCAACAAAGTTGCAATGCCTTTGCCAGTCACCAGGTTTTTCACTTCGATTCGCACTGGTTCCGGAGTGATCGCTACAACATCTCCTGCAGAAATGATGTCCTCTTCTCTTTCCAGTTGAAAAACCGCGTCGACGGGAATGGAGAGTGATTCGAGTTCTTTGCCGTCTTTGTCATTGATGACGACCGTTGCTGCTTCACCTTTGACGACCTGTTTCTTTTCGTCTTCCGGATGAGGCTGCAAGTTCAGGTTGTTAAAACTAACTCGTCCAGTTTTCGATGCTGAAACCGATTCTTTGTTAACTGGATGAAACGCATCGAAAGTTACGTTGGACAATGGCCATGAAATCAGCCAGACAAACAACATCAGTAACAAAAACAAAACCGCAGGATCGGGCAATTTGTTTCCAGCCCATTCGATAAAGTCGAGTGCTTTACCGACAATCCCTTTTGGTTCATCTGGACTGACGCTTGGTTTTAGTGGCTCTGACATCGAGTGGCTCGCATAAATCTCTTAGTTAAAGAGACACATTTTGCCTGATTGCCGAGGGATTCTCAATCAATGAATCAGAGGAATCTTGATTTCCGGGTCGAATAGCATTCCCGATAAAGTTTCCCAAAAGCCCGTAATTTCACGGTCGAAAATCTTGAGATCGGCCGTCACAGCCCGGATCGAGAGCTGTATTGGTTGCGAACGAACGATAAACAGCTTCAAAACGAGAATGAAAATGACCAGGATCATCACCATCGCATTTATGTCTCTTGCTTTGCTTCAAGCATCAAGCATGACCATCGTTGCTCAAGACAAATATGCCGTGTTGATCGGGGTTGAAGGCTACGATCCTGCGAAACTGGGAGAATTGGATTTTGCCGAAGATGATGCGATCCAAATGGGCAACTCGCTCGAAGCCCTCGGGTTCCATACTACGATAATGACCGGGCGAGCTCGCAATCAGACTCTCAAGCCAACCAATCCAGACAAGATTCGACGTCGGCTGCGAACTGCGATGGCAAGTTGTATTGAAGGCGACACTATGGTGGTGAGTCTTTCCGGTCACGGGTTGCAATACGTTTCCGATCAGCCGGATCGAAACGGTGTGCGAGAATCTTATTTTTGTCCAGAAGAAGCGGACCCGACAGATCGGGAAAGTTTGTTGCCGATCAACGATGTAATTGAGCTGTTGGAAGAATGTGAGGCATCCAGAAAACTGCTGTTGATTGATGCTTGCCGCGAAGAACGCGACGACATACAGGGCGCATCCAAGGGAGCCCGTAAACTGCGGCTGGGAAGCATCCACGAAACTCGACGAACGGTACCGGGTGGTATGACGATTGTATACAGTTGCGAGCAAGGACAATTAAGTTACGAACACGAGAATTTGGGCCACAGTGTATTCAGTCACTTTGT
The DNA here is from genome assembly GCA_964583205.1 of uncultured Pirellulaceae bacterium. GTDB lineage: Bacteria > Planctomycetota > Planctomycetia > Pirellulales > Pirellulaceae > CALMEE01. The sequence goes on from CAZOXC010000056.1 coordinate 4,906, forward strand.
TATCAACTACCTCGACGGAAATGCCGATTCCCGATACTACGAAGATCGTAAAGTCAGTCTTAGTGACCTGGGTCGATACGTAAGTAAAAAGACAAATGAGTATGTGACTCACCACAATATTTCAGCTGATGGCCAGTTGCCAGTGACCAGCGGAACAACCACCGATTGGGTGTTGGGTGAGACACTCGATCCAGTCGCAGCCACAATTCTAAAGTGGGCCGAGTTTCACGGTGGGCTAGACAAGCTTCAGCAGGCTCGGACGGTCAAGATAAAATCCAGGGTTCTTGTTTCAACAAACGGTCAGTCAGTTTCCGGACAAGTCAGCACGTATTTGATGAACGACGAATGCTATTTTTCTCGCGATATTGGCGGAAGTCGATTTGAGTCTTACCTAAGTAAGAGTGGTGGCTGGAGCAAGGAGATGGGAGTTGTAGATGAGTTCTCAGGCTCGTTGAATGAACTGCAATGGCTTACCTCCCACCCCTTGGCTTTCGTCGATTACATTGACCGTACAGACGAAATTGAAATCGAAACTGGAGTCTACAAGGAAGGTCAAAACACCACCGTATTGACTTGGGATTTTGGACGTGATGGATTCTGCAAGTGCTATATCTCAGATGAGGGTGAATTGGTTTTGGTTCAGTTTGAGATCGAAGGCGAGTACTCTGAAGGTAGAACAACCGCCTACACGTTTAAAGATGGAGTTAAATTCCCGAAGATGTCAAAGGGAACTATCCGAACTCCGGAAGCTCTTCTAACAACCGAAGTTGAAACATTGGAGTTTGAAGTCAATCCGAAGCTCAACAAAGAATTTTTCCAATACCAGGCCAATCAGGTCAGTCGTTAAAGAGACGTTTTGGATGAGGGCCGAGTTTCAGTTCCCCAAACCTCGGCCACTTAACACCGGCTTTTTTTAAAGTCGGTGTTTTTCTATTTGGCTACTTGTTGAAAAACTACGAATTGCGGCTATTATCAAATCCTCGATTCGGAATTGGCAACACAAACGGAGAGATTATGGGACCTGCAGTCAACACAATTCTGGGGATTGCCTTTCTTGTAGTGGGCCTGGCGGCCACGCTATTGATGTATCATTTGTGGGGCTACCCCTATGACAAGGAAAAACATCTTAGCTCGGCCCCTCGCTCATTGATGAATCTTCACAGGATTCTGGGCTATATCTATGTCGTGATCTACATCGTGCTGATGTGGCAAATGGTACCGCGACTTTGGACTTACCAGATCGAGTTACCTGCTCGGACTGTCGTGCATTTGACGCTGGGCCTGATGATCGGCGCGATTTTGATTCTCAAGATCTTGATCGTAAACCTGTTCCGGCACCTGGAAGGAACCTTAATTCCAATGCTGGGTACCACGTTGATGATTTGCACTTTCCTGATCATCAGCTTGTCAGTGCCCTTCGCGATGCGAGAAGGCTACCTGCGCAGCAAGGCGCTGCCCAATTCAGTTGATCGAGCCGATGCGCTGGCTCGAGTCAACCGGTTGCTGGAAGAGGCTGGGCAAACTGATCCAGCATTCCGTGACGAATTGGCTTCGTCCAAAGGTATGGATGCCGGTCGAGCTGTGCTTTATTCCTCGTGTACGCAATGTCATGACCTGCGAACCGTGCTTGCTCGTCCCCGCCAGCCCAAGAACTGGTGGTCGACCGTCAAGCGAATGGCAGGCATGAGTGACTTGTTGGCGCCCATTACCGAGGAACAACAATGGCAAGTCACGGCTTACTTGATCGCCATTTCTCCTGACCTGCAAAAATCGTCGGAGCAGCGAGGGCGAGATGATGTGCAGCCCAACCAGGGAAACAATCAGCAGAATAATAATCAAAACCAGGCCAACAGCGGAGGAAACCCGGCTGCGGATCTGGTCGTGTTTGCCAAGCCCGCCGACTATTCAGAAACCGCAGCTCAAACACTCTATCAAGACAAGTGTTCTGAATGTCATAAGCTTTCGAAGGTCGACAACTATGGAATCGCCAGTCGCGAAGATGTGCTGGACATCGTTGACCAAATGGTTGAAGAACAGGATCTGGAACTGACCGCAGTCGAAAAGGCCAATATTCTTTTTTATATGGGTAATTCGTTTGTCGGTGAAGATTCCGGTCAAGATTCCGGTGAAGATTCAGGGGCCAGCAATCAGCCTTCAGGCGACACGAATAACTCGAACGATAACGCCAACGCAAATTTAAACGCCAATCTCAATGGCGGCAGCGAATCCGAAAATAGCGAATCCGAAAATAGCCAAAACGGAAGTAGCGAACAAGCTAACTTGCCAAACGGCAATCAGGAACCGAACCAGGAAAACGAGACCGATGACCAGGAAGAGTTTGTAATTGCCAAACCATCTGGTTATGACGCGACCGTTGCCCAAGCCTTGTTTGAGGATGCTTGTTCACAGTGCCACAAAATTTCCAAAGTCGATGAATATGAGATGGCCAAACCTGCAGACGTTTTGGAAATTGTCGATTTGATGATCGAAGAACAAGACTTGGAGATCTCGGATGAAGACAAGGCAGTCGTGATGTACTACATGACCGAACGGTATCTGGGCGTAAAATCTGCAGCGGTCGCATTCGAAGAGCCGGCAGACTACGATGCCGAAGCTGCCAAAGCACTTTACGAAGATACTTGCTCGCAGTGCCACAAGCTTTCCAAAGTCGATGAGTACGAATTCACGCAACAGGCCGACGTGTTGAAGATCGTCGACGAGATGATCGAAGAGCAGGATCTGGAAATCGAAGACGGTGACAAAGCTGTTGTGATGTATTACATGGCGCAGAAATTCCTGGGTGGTGCCGCAGATTCCTCAACAGGCGAACCTGATGCGGGAACCGATGCGGGAACCGAAGAGCCGGCGGAAGAAGTTGAACGACCCAGGCGCTACTCGGCCACCATCGGAAAGTTTCTTTACGAGAACAAATGCTCGGAATGTCATACACTTGATCGAGTTAACGAGTATGATTTTGCCGATTTTGCCGGAGTGACTTCCTTGGTGGATGAAATGGTTACTGAGGGCCTGGAGTTAAACGACAAAGAAAAATCCTTTTTGGAATACTACCTGCATCAAAAATTTGTCGATGACAATTAGCAATTGTCCGGCGGAAACTGTGGTGTGCGAAGTTGGCGGTGCTTTGTACGAAAAATGCCTGAATTTGAACTGGCATTCATGATTTGCGCAGTTTTTTGTCCCCTGTCAGCAAGCGTTTACGCTTGGATGACTGGGGGGTAATTCCCTTAAATCGGTTCGTCAACGATCAAAATTCTTGATTGTTGTCGACCAAGTCCATTAAATTACATGAATCGGACGGTGGAGATTGAGAATGCGCTTTTGCCCAAATATTGCAAAGCTGCTGGCGGCTTGCGTGGCCTGCTGCGCTTTGGCAGATTTTGAAGATCTGTACGGGCAGGAGAAATACGCCTTCATCGTGGGTGTCGAAAATTACGACCCCGAGTTCTTCCGCAATCTCGATTATGCAGAAGATGACGCGATCGCTTTAGCCGCTCAACTGGAATCGATGGAATACCAGGTTTCCTTGATGACCAGCCAGCAGCGCAATCCGCAGCACAAGCCCAACACTCCAACCAAAATACTGAGGATGCTGGACGGCGTCCTGCAGGGAATTCAGTCTGATGACACGCTGGTTATTTCGTTCAGCGGTCACGGGATTCAGTTTTCTGACGATGAAGATCTGGAAGGCGGCGGCAAAGAGACCTGGTTTGTTCCCGAAGAAGGTTCGCTTGAAGACAAAGAGACTCTGTTACCATTGGTCGAGGAAATTGTTTCGCGAGTCGACGATTGTAAAGCCGAGCGGAAGTTGGTTCTGATTGATGCTTGCCGCAACGAAGTGCTCTCGCCCGCCGGTGACAAGAGTTCCCGCAAGATTGATTTGGGAAGCGTCCACGAAAATCCACAAGTCGTGCCCAAGGGGATGACGGTGGTGTTCAGTTGTACCAGCGGGCAAAAGTCCTGGGAAACTGACGACCTGAAACACAGTGTGTTTTCCAACTTTGTGCTTGAATACCTTTCCGGAAGACTGGATGAGGATTTCTACGATGACAAAAATGCGACCGTCGGCGGAATGGTCGATTACGTGCAACGCAAGACCAAGCAATACGTTATCAATAACATTACCGCCAGCGGCCAGTATCCCAGAGTGATTGGAGACAATGAACAATGGCCGATCGGTAGTGTGGGCCCTCGAGTATCATTGATCAATTCACTGGATATGCAGTTGCGTATGATCCCGGCCGGAAAATTCCAAATGGGTTCTCCCGAAGATGAAGTTCATCGCAAAGGCAACGAATACTTGCACGAAGTTGAAATCACCCGGCCCTTCTATCTGGGCGTCCACGAAGTTACTCGTGAACAATTCGCCCGGTTCGTTGAAGACTCAGGCCGAGACATGTCTGGTGTAAGTTTCGGATTCAGCGAGTCCAAGCAACGAGTTGATCCGGGCGACCAGTATTCATTCGACAATCCCGGTTGGGAGCAGGATGCAGATCACCCGGCGACATGCATTAGTTGGCAGGACGCAGTGGCGTTTTGCGAATGGTTGTCGCGGAAAGAGGGCGCTACTTATCGTCTGCCGACCGAGGCCGAATGGGAATACGCTTGTCGGGCGGGCAGCAGCAAATCTCACTCGTTCGGCAATGAGTCGGCGGACAAGTTTTGCAACATTACCGAAGATGAAAACTGGAAGGGACTTGAAGACATCGCCGATGGCTTTGAATTCACTTCGCCCGTCGGTTCCTTTGAGCCCAACGAATTCGGATTGTGCGATATGCACGGTAACGTCAACGAATGGGTCAGCGATTTTTACCGAAAAGACTATTACCAGAATTCACCGCCGGCCGATCCTCAAGGCCCCAGCGATGGAGATCAGCGAATTCTCCGGGGCGGTTCTTTTAACAAGACTCAGAAATCAACTCGATCTGCAGAGAGGTTGTGGATGGGTTCAGATCAACGATTTTACGCCAACGGTTTTCGAGTCGTTTGCGAAATTAAATAACCAAAAGAGTTCATTGCCATGATCAAAAACAAATTGAGATTCATGAGTTCGTCGCTGTTGATATGTTTGATTGCGTAATGCCTACTCGTTGTTTGCGCCGCCAATAATGGCGATGGTGCAAATGCCGACGGGGCAAATAACGGCGAGGCTTATGAACCGGCTCCGGCACCAACTTACAAAAGCGGTGACGAGGCGATTCGCGAGGTGGCTCGACAGCTCACCAGCCAGTTGCGAATGCATACGGGCGA
>CAZOXC010000057.1:0-10141 GCA_964583205.1 uncultured Pirellulaceae bacterium
ACCACAGGCTGAGGAAACCATAATTCCAGCGTCGTAGAGCGCACCCATCAGCTTGCCGCCCTGAGGAACGGAAATCTCTTTTTGCTCGTTGACCATGATGGTCACATTGCCTTCGGGTATCAAAAGCTGTTTGGCCACCAGGATAACGACCACCAAACCTACCACCACTCCGGTGAAGGCTCCAACGCTCAGCATGATTGCGCCAAAATCCATGAAACTTCTCGTTTAACTTTGTTTGTCTTTTACTTTAAATGTTTAGACGCCACTAAAGGCCATAAAGCCCAAAGCCATCAGCCCCACGATCACAAAAGTCATCCCCAGACCTCGCAAGCCCTTGGGAACATCCGCATAGCGGATTTTTTCTCGAATACCTGCCAAGGCGGCAATCGCCACGGCCCATCCGAAACCCGATCCCAATCCGTAAACACAACTTTGTGGAAAGTCGTATTCGTTTTGAACCATAAACAAGGATCCACCCAGAATCGCGCAATTCACAGTGATCAAGGGCAGGAAAATACCCAGCGCGTTGTAAAGAGCAGGGAAAAATTTATCCAATGCCATTTCCAGAATTTGCACCATCGCCGCAATTACACCGATGTAACAAATCAAACCCAGAAATTCCAACTCGTAAGGAACCAGCAACTTTTTGTAAATCAACTGATTGACTGGAACCGTAATCAACTGAACCGCAATTACCGCGACGCCCAAACCCAATGCCATTTTGACATTCTTGGAAACGGCCAGGAACGTGCACATCCCAAGGAAGTAAACCAAGGCCAGGTTTTCGACAAACGCCGAGCGGAGAAACAAGCGAATTAAATCACCGACATATTCCATGATTACCCATCCTCCTCGATCTGATCAGTCTTCCAGGATCTCAATGCCCAGATCGCAAATCCAATAATGAAAAATGCACTTGGGCTCAACACCATCAGGCCGTTGGCTTCATACCAGCCACCGTCAACCGTTTTCGGAAGAATCGTTATTCCGAACAGCGTGCCGCTGCCAAACAATTCACGGAAGAACCCGACGATCACCAGGATCAAGCCATAACCCAATCCATTTCCAAGTCCGTCCAGGAAACTGTCGCGAACCGTATTGTTCATGGCGAACCCTTCAGCTCGGCCCATGATGATACAGTTGGTAATAATCAATCCGACAAATACGGAAAGCTCTTTGCTGAGTCCGTAACTGAATGCTTTTAGAATTTCATCAACCAGAATTACCAGCGAAGCGATAATCACCATCTGCACGATGATTCGAATCTTGCTGGGGATCAAGTTGCGAATCAGGGCAACACCGGCACTGGAAAACGCACAGACAAAGATCACGGCCAGCGTCATCACGACCGATTTATCCAGTCGAGTGGTCACGGCCAGGGCCGAGCATATCCCTAACATCAACAGCGCAATTGGATTGCTGTTGAAAATCGGGTTCATAATCAGCTCGGCTGCCGAGGCTTGTTTCTTAGCCACCACTGCCTCCTTCGCCTTCATTGCTTCCACCGGTAGAAGTACCGTTGGCAGCTTTTACCTTGGCAATGTATGGGCCAAATCCACTTTCGCCCAACCAGAATTCCAACATGTTTGTCACACCATTTGAAGTGATCGTGGCTCCCGACAATCCGTCGACACCAAACTCGTCAGCAGCAACACCTTTGACGACTCGCAAAGCAACCAGGCCGTCATCGCCAAAGACTTTCTTACCAATCCAATTCGCTTTCCACTTGCTATTGTCGACCTCACCACCCAAGCCCGGCGTTTCACCATGCTCGTAATAGGTCAGACCAACGACTGTTTGAAAGTCACTTTCAAGGGCAATGAAGCCTTTCAAAGTCGACCACAGCCCAAGTCCGCGAATAGGAAAGACGTATTTGTCAGGGTTGCCCTGTTCGTCTTTAAATATGTAAACCGGAGAATAGTGTTCACGGCTTTTAATTTTCGCCAAGTCCGCAGAGCCTTCCAATCGAACGTTTAGCTCGTCGCCCCGCTCTGTATCCTTGGCAGCTGTGAACTGATCGTATTCAGCTAGAGTCTGCTCAGGCGATTCATGCTGATAGATTTCCTGTACCTTCTCAAGCGATTCTTCACCGGTTCGAAGATCGATGATCTGTGTAGAAATTCTGGGTGAATCACCTTCAAACAGACCATTGATCCCACCGGCAGCTTCGATTTGATTTTCATCCAAACCGATTGCCGCCACGATATTCTTTTTGATATCGAGTGCCTTATTGGCCTTTTGCAAGGGCTCCAACAAATAGTGTGCAGTCGACACGATCGTCGAGCACACCAGGCAAACCACAATCGCCACGAAAAATGTGTTGGCGATACTTTCTCTTTTACTGCTATCCACGTGCGAGTCTCCTCTTCACGTTGGCTTGAATCACAAAGTAGTCGATCAACGGTGCAAACACGTTTCCAAACAGGATCGCCAACATGATCCCCTCGGGAAATGCACCGTTCATCGATCGCACAAGGACCGTCATGAATCCGATCAGGAATCCATAGATCCACTTGCCCGGTTGCGTCATCGACGCGGACACCGGATCGGTCGCCATAAACACGGTCCCGAATGCAAAGCCGCCCAGCACCAAATGCCAGTGCGGGCCGATATTCCAGATCGGACCTTCGAATGGCATCAGCCACAAAAAGCTCGAGAATGAAATCATTCCCAATGCCACTCCGGCCATGATTCGCCAGGATCCAATTTTGGTGAAGATCAGAATCGCTGCGCCGATCAGGCAACAGAGCACACTGGTTTCGCCCATCGAGCCATGTATGTTTCCAAAGAAATAGTCCCACCAGGTGGCACCGGCCTGTGCGCCCTCCAGATTCCCGGCAACCTCGGCAACTGTTCCAGTCTTGGCTTCGGCTATCGCACCAAGAGCAGTCGCTCCGGTATATCCGTCTTCGCCCAGAATGGCTGGACTGGCAGCACTCCAAACCGCGTTACCACTGATAAAGCCTGGATGAGCAAAGTACAGGAACGCTCGACCCGTCAACGCAGGGTTGAGGAAGTTACGCCCTGTTCCACCAAAGATTTCCTTGCCCACGACCACCCCGAAGGCAATCCCCAAAGCGACTTGCCACAAAGGGATAGTTGGCGGAAGCGTAAGCGGGAACAGCATCCCGGTAACCAGAAAACCCTCGTTAATTTCGTGTTTGCGAACCACCGAGAATAGAACTTCACAATGCCCACCCACGATCATCGTGACCAGATAAACCGGCAGAAAGAATAAAGCACCGTGCAAACAGTGCCCAAGCACTTTGCCGATTTTGAATTGAGTCAGGTTGGTGTAAAAATCCCCGGCTTGCCAGTAATTAACACCCGCCAGGTCCATGACGTGATGACGCCAATTGGTGGGAACCGCCTCGGGCTTGGCACCACTTTCGCTCACAACATAAGCCGCCTCGATGGCCTTGGAAGCCTGAAACCCGGTGTTGTAGCAAGCCATGAAAATACATGGGATCAAGGCGACTACCACCATGATCATGACTCGTTTTGAATCAAGTGCGTCGCGGACGTGCGTCGAACCTTTGGTCACTTCACCCGTGTTGTACAAGAACGTATCGTTCGCTTCGTACAACGGATAGAGCTTCTCAAGCTTCCCACCTTTGTGGAATAGCGGCTCAATGCGGTCCAGCAGTTTTCTCAACATCGCTTAACCTTCTTTTTCGATTCGAGTCAAGTTATTTCGCAAAATCGAACCGTAGTCATATTTGCCAGTACAGACGTAGGTGCAAAGAGCCAGATCTTCTTCGTCCAGCTCCAGCACGCCCAGCATCTGTGCCTGCTCCGTATCTTCAACAATCAATGCCCGCAACAAGTGAGTAGGCATGATGTCCAATGGCATGACACGCTCGTAAGTTCCGATCGGAACCATCGCCCGATGACCGCCATTGATGTTTGTGTTCATTTTGAATTTTTTGCTCTTCAGCCAGCTACCCAGATAAATTCCGGTAATGCTGAACTTGTTCAAGCCCGGCTTTTGCCAACCCATGAACTCACGCTTGGTCCCCTCTTCCAGAACGGAAACCTGCAAGTGAAATCGGCCCAGAAATCCAACGGGATCGGCCGAGGTACGTCCGTGCAATACCGAACCTGAAATGATCCGGAACTTGTCGCCGGTCGTGTTTCCTGCACACAGCTCGCTCAAGTCAGCTCCGACTCGAGTCCGAAACAACTGCGGTTTTTGTACCATCGGACCCGCCACCGAGACGATTCGATCCACCATCAAGCGGCCGGTTGTAAACAGATGCCCGATCGCGATCACGTCCTGGTAGTTGATGTGCCAAACGGTTTTCTCAGCACCGACCGGATCAACGAAATGAATGTGTGTACCAACATTGCCGGATGGATGCGGCCCCTCGAACTGCTGAAACGATACTCCAGGAACGTTCTTGCCGGGAACTCGCGAGTCAGCTCGAGTACAAACATGGACCGGGCCGTCATTGATTTTGGAAAGCACGGTCAAGCCGCTGACAAACAAGGATTCATTTTCCTTGATGACCAACTCCGGCTCGGCCGCCAATGGGTTCGTGTCCACGCAAGTTACAAAAATCGAATTGGCCGTTCCATCGATTTGCGGCACCTTGCTGTAAGGCCGAGTTCGCAAACTGGTCCACAAACCGGATTGAATCAGATTTGTGCGAGCCTCTTCTTCGGAAAGTGCACCCAAGTCACTGTAACTGGCAAAGGTCTCTTCTGAGTCGCCCTTCACCTTGAAGATCATCGACTCGAATTTTCGCTTCTCGCCACGATTGATCGATTCAACTTCGCCGCTGGTCGGCGACACGTAAATCACACCCGGATTCTTTTTGTCTTCGAATACCGGCTGCCCCAGCTTCACTTCGTCGCCAGGACGAACGAGCAAGGTCGGGCGCATCCCGACGTAATCGTCAGCGACCAGTGCCACTCGACTAATCGACGGCCCATTGGAAATTGTTTGCAAGGGTTGACCTGTTATCGGAACGTTCAGGCCTTTATTAATTATCACGGACATGAATTGCGCTCTTGCTATCCTCGTTATCGCAGGTCCATTCACTGTCAGGCCAAAACCGACTTTTTCAAGTCGCGCCCAAGTGCCAAAACCTCCACCTGAATCAAGCCCAGCAGGGGCCGGGAGTCCGGATCGAATTTTCCCTAACTCGATTCAGTGACTAACTTTACAACGCTTGTGAAAAAATTCACAGGCTAATTCAAAAAAAATTTTCGCGCGAATGAGTGCCTGATGCTTAACTTTTACGGCACCCAGTTCAAACTATTATTGTCCAGAACTCACCCACTCGCACAAGGCCCTTTTTCCCTACAAAAAACGTTGTTTTCTGATTCAAACGGGCACCCGGTTCACTAATGAAAACACGGCAAAAACGAAAAACCACGCCAGCACCCTTTGATTCACTCGGCAAAACCTGCCTTTTGAATTCACGAATTCGATAGACGCCGCGATATTATTCAACCGGCATTATTCAACCGGCAATCAAATTTGGCGATCTACGAGTGATCTGCCGAATGCGGTTATAGCTATCTGATTGTCGACTGATGACTAGTCGAACATGTGTACTTCGTGACTGCCACCCTCGTCAGCGGGACAGACCGAAGGGTGTGCCATGATCAGCCTGGCACAGGTATTCCAGCGGAGAATGGATTCATCGTTATCGGTAGAATCAGACTGGAGTTTTTGAGCTGATTCGTAGAAATGCATCGCGTCGCGCAACCAATCGTAAATGATCTCGCCACTGCTGGGCCGACAATTTTCCAATTGAGCGACTGCCCGACGTTCATTGATCAAACCGCGATAGTAGGCCTCGTGATATTTGCTTTCCATTTGCGAGGCCAACGCTTCAGTTTCGGCAACCAGTCCGGCTTTTCCTGATTGAAACTGATCGGTCAACGACAGGATCAATTCGATGATGACTTTCTGATTCGATGGATCCGCAGCGATCGCGTCGCGGCAAATACTCTCAGCAGCTATCGGATCGTTTAATAAACGGTAAGTCTGTGCTCGCTCAAGAGCACCCGGAATAGCGTCTTTGGATAATGGTTTGAGTTCGAATTCCATGGTTCACCCTTTTAAACACCAGCACTCTGCCACCCGAAGCCTTGATGGCCTGCGACTAACATCCTGCACCAACCTACTGAGTCTTCATGTCGCCTCGAGGCTCAATGGGTTCAATCAATGTAGCACGAAGATAGTCCCGGTTCATGTTGCTGATAAACCCGATACTGATCCCCTTGGGACACTGTGCTTCACATTCACCATAGTTGCGACAGGCGCCGAATTGCTCTTCCTGCATCTTGCCGACCATCGTGACAACGCGACTGTATTTTTCCGTCTGGCCTTGTGGTAACAATCCAAGATGCGAGACCTTGGCTGCCGTGAACAATGTCGCGGAAGCATTTGGACAGGCAGCAACACAGGCTCCACAGCCAATGCAAACTGCAGCATCGGCCGAGCGTTCAGCAACTTCCGGCTCGATTGGAATCGAATTCGGTTCGGGTTTTGGTCCCGAGTGATTGCTGATGTAACCGCCAGATTGAATGATCCGATCAAAAGCACTTCGGTTGACAATCAAATCCTTGACCACCGGAAACGCGGCAGCCCGCCAGGGCTCAATATAGATCTCGTCGCCATCTTTGAAGTGCCGCATGTACAACTGACAAGTGGTTGTTTCCGGCAGAGGACCATGAGGTCGACCATTGATGGCCATTGAACAGGCGCCACATACACCTTCGCGGCAATCATGATCAAAGGCGACTGGCTCTTCCCCTTTTTCGACCAGTTGTTCGTTGAGCAAATCCATCATTTCCAGGAACGACATTTCCTCTAGCACGCCGTCCAGTTCATAACTGACAAAGCTGCCCGTATCGGACTGATTCGGTTGTCGCCAGACTCGCAAGTGTAATTTCATGTCTTGTAATTCCTTTGCGCCAGTGGCAGGGCTTTGAATTCCAACGGCTCAACGTTCAGTTCAGGCGATTGGCCCTCGCCCTTATACTCCCAAACCGAAACATTGGCGAATTTGGCGTCGTCACGTTTCGCTTCACTGTCCTCGGTTTGATGCTCTTCTCTGAAATGGCAGCCACATGATTCGTCTCGCTCAAGTGCATCTTTGCACTTGAGTTCTGCAAAATCCAGGAAGTCGGCAACGCGGCCCGCATGTTCGAGTGATTGATTAGTCGAATTGGCATCACCGGGCAACTTCAGGTTTTTCCAAAACTCATCGCGAAGTTGAGGAATCAACTCCAACCCTTTTTTCAAGTCAGTTTCGTTGCGGGAAATTCCACAATGATCCCACATGATCTTGCCAAGTTCACGATGGAAGGACTCGGTACTACGGTTCCCACCGATGGAAAGCAACTTCTGTGTCCGTTCCTTGACTTCATTCTCGACCTTCTTAAAACTCTCGTCGGTCGCTGCTATTTCGCCGGTCGGATGACGGCTCAAATAGTCACCGATCGTGACGGGAATAATAAAGTAGCCGTCCGCCAGGCACTGCATCAACGAACTTGCGCCCAATCGGTTCGCACCGTGGTCAGAGAAATTGGCTTCCCCAATTGCATAGACGCCCGGAATCGTTGTCATCAGGTTGTAGTCCACCCACAACCCGCCCATCGTGTAGTGAACGGCCGGGTAAATCCGCATCGGCATCGAGTACGGATCGTCGTCAGTAATTCTCTGGTACATCTCAAACAGGTTGTCGTACCGTGATTCAATCGTTGCGCGGCCATGCTGCTGAATCGCATCGGCAAAGTCCAGATAGACGCCGTAACCTGTCTGCCCAACCCCAAGTCCCTTATCGCAAACATCTTTGGCGTTTCTGGCAGCCACGTCGCGAGGAACCAGATTGCCAAACCGGGGATAGCGTTCTTCCAGATAATAAAACCGCTCAGCTTCAGGTATCTGAGACGGCGGTCGGTTGTCATTTTCTTTTCTGGGCACCCAGATTCTGCCATCGTTTCTAAGCGATTCGCTCATCAAAGTGAGCTTGGATTGATGATCGCCTGATGCAGGAATACAAGTCGGATGAATCTGGATGTAACAAGGATTGGCAAACCCGGCACCACGCTTGTAGGCGCGATAGGCAGCCGTGACGTTACAACCCTTGGCATTAGTCGACAGATAGAAAACATTCCCGTATCCGCCGGTTGCCAACACGACTGCATCGGCGGCAAACGACTTAACTTCGCCAGTCACCAGATTTCGAACAACGATGCCTCGCGCTCGGCCATCAACGACCACGACGTCCATCATTTCGGTGCGGGTGTGCATTTTGACTTTGCCCGCAGCAATCTGTTCCTGCAATGCTGAATAGGCACCCAACAACAACTGCTGCCCCGTTTCACCTCGGCAATAAAACGTTCGTTCGACAAGCACTCCACCAAAGGAACGGTTTGCCAGTTTGCCACCGTACTCGCGAGCAAGCGGAACACCTTGAGAAACGGCCTGGTCGATGATACTGGTACTCAGCTCCGCCAGCCGATAAACATTTTCTTCGCGAGCCCGATAGTCACCGCCTTTTTGAGTGTCGTAAAACAATCGCCAGACGGAATCGCCATCGTTACGATAGTTCTTGGCAGCGTTGATTCCGCCCTGTGCCGCGATACTGTGTGCGCGTCGCGGACTGTCCTGAAAACAGAAACAATCGACGTTGTAGCCCATGGCGCCCATCGATGCGGCAGCGGCGGCTCCCGCCAATCCCGAACCGACAACAATCACCTTGTACTTGGGTCGATTCCTGGGCCCGACAAGCCTGAGTTCGTTTTTGTGATTCTTCCACTGATCTTCAATCGGACCTCGAGGAAGTTTTGCATCCAACTTTAACACGCTATTGTTCCTCCCCAATGAGCAACTGCTGAGAATATTCGGGAGGCTCCTCCATGGCACCTGACATGAACGCCAATGGAAGCGAACTGAATCCAATGACAAGTGCAATAGTCACCGCCAATGCAAAAGTTCGCAACATCGCATTGCGGTCAGGGTTGTCAAAACCAATTGTCTGAAACAAACTCCAGAGCCCGTGATACAAGTGAAACCCGACGACGCAAATCGCAACTACATAAAGCACAGCGATCGGCCAACAGGCGAATGAGTGATAGAGATTCGCGTAAACGAATCCATGTTCGAATTCGCCAACCTCAATCGTGCCTGTCGTAAAGTGTAAAATATGAAACACGACAAACGCGAGAATTGTGAAACCCGAAAACAGCATCCAGCGTGCTGACCACGAAACCGCTCGCAGCCCGTTCTTCGCATATTTCTGAGGCCGGGCTCGGCGATTGAGCGCGGCAAGCTGCATCACCACAACCATGTGCAAAATTAATGCAACCAGCAACCCGATTCTGGATCCCCAAAGCACAAACTGCTCCGGAACCATCGGATGCCCAGCAGTCCGCAGGAAGTGAGCGTAGACGTCTATCGCCGGTATTCCATTGGCTTGATCGGGCGTAAAGACTTTTAAATTTCCGGCAACATGTCCCAACAGGAACAAAAACAGAATCGCACCCGTTACAGCCGCGATAAACTTTTTCCCGATGTGACTGTTGTAAAGTTGTATGAATCGCTTCATGTTTTGACCCAATAGGCGTTTTTTGCCTGTGGTTCCACCAACACAGGAGTCAGCAATACGATAAAGAACAAAATGCTGATTGGAAGCCCACCTTAGTCGCATTTTTGGCCGAGTATTGCAACGGCGTTTGTTACAGGTTGATCTACATCAATGATTCAACTTGCAAAAAAACGGATTTCAGCCCGGTCAAGATAGTCAACGTTGGTAAGAAAGCGGAATTTCAAGAAGAAATTGGCGTGGGTTTTTAATGATTGCCAGAAACCAATTAATTTTGAGCGCCCATCTATTGGTTCTTTACTTGGTTATGAAAAATTGGGCAGGCAGCCGGCTGATTGTTGGCTGAGTAACAGAACCAATTTCATGGATGTCTTCGAGCAATACTGGCCGCGCAACTCTTTTCGTCAATCTTTTTTCTTCGATGACTTGGATTCGGAACCGCTGGACTTTGATGCGGGTTTGGATTTGGACTCAGATTTTGAATCCGACTTTCCACCCGATTCTCCCTTTGATTCGCTGGACTTCTTTTTGGCGGCCGCGGCGCCTTTTTTGTACGACTCACTACGGTAGTCGGT
>CAZOXC010000058.1:0-10109 GCA_964583205.1 uncultured Pirellulaceae bacterium
CTCTTGACCAGTGTATGGAAAAATCGATTCGCAAATGTCTCGGCAAATACAGCCGTTAATTCGTTTAGGGCTGCGTTGTTAGCAGTCGTAAAATTAAAACGAAGCATTCCCGAGGTTTCAAGAACAGCGAATCCTAACTGCACGCGGGCAACCAACGCTTTGAAGTTTCAAAGGGCCTGGCGAGCGTTAAAAGAAAGACAATTCAATGCGTACTACCAAAGGTGCCGCGCGCACCAAGGCTAAGCGTCGACTTTTTAAACGAGTCAAAGGCTACACAGGTGGCCGTCGACGCCTTCTGCGTACTGCCAAAGAAACTACGGTTCGAGCTGGCGTATTCGCATACCGCGACCGTAAAGTCCGCAAACGCCAATTCCGCCGCTTGTGGATCGTGCGAATCAATGCTGCTTGTCGTGAACGCGGAATGCGATACAGCGAATTTATCGCCGGGCTGGCCAAAGCCAATATCGAACTGGATCGGAAATCGTTGGCGGAAATCGCTGTCTGTGATCCCGCCGGGTTCGATGCAATTGTTGAAAAGGCCAAAGAAGCCATCGGCTAGGCCCTCGGTTTTCTCCACTCATCCGGATACTTTTGTTCAACTGGGTGAACCTGCGCGCAACCGTTATACTCGTTCAGGAATACAGCTTCTTCCACAAAGGCAACAGTCATGTCGTCTGACACCGCGCTACCGATAGAAAATTACCTGGCCGACCTGGATCAATTTCTTTCCGATGCGCAAGCATCCTTCAATGCAGCATCGGATGGTGAATCACTGGAAGCGGCGCGAGTCGAATTTCTGGGTGCCAAGCAGGGCAAGTTCAAGGTTCTGCAAAAACAGTTGGGCTCGATCGACAAGGCGGATAAAAAAACAGCCGGTCAAAAGCTCAATGCCGTCAAGAACTCGGTTAACGAGGCATTCGAAAACGCCAAACAAGCATTGGCTTCCGGTGCTTCCAACGCGCTGCGTAATCCAGAATTCGATCCGACAGTTCCCGGCGCTCGACATCGGGTAGGTCGACTCCATCCGATCACTCAGACGATCGAAGAGCTCAAAGACATCATGGGCAGATTGGGATTCACGCCCTCGGCGGGTCCAGAAGTTGAAGATGACTGGCACAACTTTGAAGCACTCAATATCGATCCAGCGCACCCAGCGCGCGACCCGCTGGACAACTTCTACATTTCGACCGCCCAGAAGACCACACCTGACTCATCGAATCAACTTTTGTTGCGCAGTCAGACCAGTACCGTACAGATTCGCGTAATGGAAAAAACCAAACCGCCCGTACGGATCATTTCCCTTGGGCGGGTTTACCGTCCGGATACGGCAGACCGCACCCACTATCCGATGTTTCATCAGATGGAAGGGTTGTGGATCGACAAGAATGTGAATCTGGCTCATTTGAAAACCGTGCTGCAATTGTTCGCCACAAGTTATCTGGGTGAGTCGGTCCCAATTCGAATCCGGCCCTCGTTCTTCCCCTTCACAGAGCCCAGTGTTGAAGCGGACTACTTTTGGAATAACGAGTGGGTCGAGTTCGGCGGAGCAGGAATTGTTGATCCCAATGTGCTGACTTCAGTGGGCTATGACCCCGATGAGTATTCGGGCTTTGCATTCGGTTTGGGCGTCGAGCGACTCTGCATGGTTCGTCACAAGATTACCGATATCCGTTATCTGTTTACCAACGATGTGCGTTTCCTGCGACAGTTCTAGTCTGAAATGCCAAAGCTGGCCTGCCGTTTAGTTTCGTCAGCTCATTTTGTATCAACCATTTTTCTGGATTGAATTTACCAATGATCGTTTCCTGGAATTGGCTCAAAGATTACGTCGCGCTGGAAATGTCGCACGAGGATCTCGTTGATCGTTTGACAATGTCCGGTCTCAACCATGAAGGCACCGAGCAGGTGGCCGATGATCAAGCGATCGACCTGGAGGTCACGAGTAACCGACCGGACTGTCTGGGGCATATCGGTGTTGCCAGAGAAGTTGCTGCGCTTTACCAGACGGAGTTGAAGATTCCGCAGCCCGAATTTGATGAAGTTGCCCAGAAAATCAGCGACGAATTCTCAGTCGAGATTGCGTGTCCTGATTTGTGTTATCGGTTCACAGCTCGTTTAATCAAGGGAGTGAAAGTTGGTCCCAGTCCGGACTGGCTTGTTCGCAAGCTCGAATCGCTTGGCGTGACTCCTGTTAACAATATCGTCGATGTTTCCAACTTTGTGATGTTCGAGTGCGGGCAGCCTTTGCACACGTTTGACTATGACAAACTTCAGGGTGGCAAGATCATTGTTAGAGAGCCGGGTTCGGATGAAGAGTTGACTGCGATTGACCATCGAAATTACAAACTTGAAACAGGGATGTGTGTGATCGCTGATGCCAATCGCGCGGTTGGGTTGGGCGGTGTGATGGGCGGAGCTGATACCGAAGTTTCTGATGGTACGGTAAGTGTGTTGGTGGAAGCTGCCCATTTCAATCCGATCTCGATTCGTAACACGGCCAGGAAGTTGAGTTTGTTCAGCGCCGCTTCTCATCGCTTTGAGCGCCCGATTGATTCAGAGCGAATCGAATGGGCCAATCGACGATGTTGCGAGTTGATTCAGCAGATCGCCGGTGGAGAAATTTGCTCGGGAATGATCGACGTTGGCAACAAGCCAGCCGTCCGGGAAAGAATTAACTTGCGCTACCAGCAGATTAATCGAATTCTGGGGATCGAAATTCCCACAGACCAGGTTGCGGAAATTCTGGAACGGCTGGGGTTTGTTATCGACAGCGAGAGCGACACCCAGATCAACGTTACCGTTCCCTCCTGGCGTCAGGATGTAACCAGAGAGATCGACTTGATTGAAGAAGTCGGCCGTATCTATGGCTACGACAAAGTTCCAGATGACACCGTCGTTCCCATGTCGGCTTCGCATAAACTTGATTATGAACGAGTCCTGGACAAGATCCGCACCGTGATGACGGCCAGTGGTTTTGATGAATCGATGACTGCAAGTCTGGTTCCACAAGCCTGGTCGGATTCCTTTTCGCCATGGTCGGAGTTGCCGGCTCTGGAAAGTAGCCAAGGAATGCTGGGCGTGCTTGAGAAAGCCTCGCAGAATATCGGTACGGTGAAATTCCTGCGAAGAAGTCTGGTGCCAAGTTTGCTGGAAGCCAGACGGATCAATGAATACAAATCGAATTCCGAAATCGAGTTGTTTGAAACGGCCAAAGTTTATCTTGCCAGTCAATCGGAATTGCCCAGCGAGCCCTGGAAGGTCGCCGTGGTCAGCGAGCGAAGTTATTTCGAAGTGAAAGGTGTGTTCGAATCATTGGTGCAGTACTTGAATCCCCTGTGCCAAGTCGAGGTGGCCGAATGTTCGTTCGATTTGTTCGACCTGGATGAATCGGCCGAGTTGAAATTGAACGATAAGACGCTTGGCTGGGTCGGCAAAATTTCCGAAGCAGGCAAGCGGAAGTTTGGAATCCGTCAGCATGTTGTTGCCGGCGAAGTCGATTTCAGCGTGCTGTTCGACTCGGCCGTGATCACAACGATCCATCAAGACCAAAGCCCCTACCCAGCGATCAGTCGCGATTTCAATTTCATTGTTGAAAACCTGGTCCATTGGGCCGACCTGGAATCCACCGTTGCCAATGCGGCTGGCGAGCAACTTGAATCGATTCAGTACAAGGAAACTTTTCGCGACGCCCAACGCGATGGTGCGGGCAAAAAACGAATGCTGCTTTCGATTGTGCTGAGGTCCAACGAAAAGACAATGACCGGTGAAGAAGCGGACCAGGTGTGTCAGTCAATCATTGCCAGTTGCCAAAAAGAACACTCGGCTCAGCTCGTCAGCTAACTGACAACGTGTATCAGCGCCGCCAGTCAACGACCGATCTCAAACGATTGCTCGTCTTAATCCTGGTCTGATCGATTGTCTGAACCGCCGCCAGAACCCTCTTCAGAACCTGCGTCAGAATCCAGTGCCTGCTGTTCGGCATTGGTAGTGTTGCGGGTGGCTCGATAAGGTTTTTGATTCTGGAAAAGTTCAATTCGTTCCTGTGCTCGGGCGATGTAGTCAGCATCTTCCTTGCGAATGTCAATGGACTTTTGCATGTACTCGATTGCCTCATCAAATCGCCCAGCTTCGGCCAGTGCGGCCGAATACGTATCATACAAAATTGTATTCTGCTCTGCGGCGTCCAGGATAGATTCCATGGCAGTGACCGCCACCTCGCCGTTACGCACTTCAGCATCGTCACTGGTGGACATCAACCAACAGAGGTTGTTGATTGATTGGACGCTGGGCCGGATACCGATAGAGCGGCGATAATCTTTGACGGCAGTTCGATGGTCTCCCATCCGAGCATGAATCGACCCGCGAAAGTTGTAATCTTCGGCTCGTTCAGCAGGCGTTTGTCGAACAAGTCGGTTTTTGAGAATCATTGTCTCAACATCTTCCAGTGCTTGCTCAAGATTCCCCTTGTTCAAATGAATCATGCTGCGGTCGCGAAATATCCAGGCGTCCTCCATACCAATTTCAATCGCATGGTCGTAGTCTTTGAGACTTTGATCAAGTTCACCTTGTGCAAGGTAGGCGCTGGCACGATTTGCAAATGCCAATCTTTGACGAGGATTTCGTTCGATCAGCAAATCCAAAATCGCGACTGCCTGTTTGAATCTTCGCGAACTCATACTCTGTTTGCTTCGAGCCAGCAATTCAGAGTCGCTCAATTGCTTCAAGGCATCCAAGTCGAATGTTCTTTGCTCCGGCTGTGCTGCCGAGCCCTGTTGTGTTCCCGAGCCCTGCTGTGTTCCCGAACCCTGCTGTGTTCCCGAACCCTGCTGTGTTACCGGGTCCTGCTGCGCTTCCTGAGTTTTGGAATCTGAGCCCTGGGGATCAAGTTCCTGCCCATCTGCGATTGGCACAAGTACAATTGCACATGCCAGAACCGTGGATGTACTCAACGCCAGAGAGATCAAGCCAGTTTTTGAAATGTTCATCGGTTCACTCAAGTCCGTAATGAATCGGTAGGCTGGCCCGTGATTTAACAAGACTGCACGACCAGCTTTAACAATGGTAAGAGTCAGAATTGAAAGCAATGAATAAGGCCAAAAGTCAATTGGCGGACCTGCCTAAGCAAAGAACTTTCAAATCCAGGGTGTTCATCTAACACTCAATGCTGACAATCAACATTCAGTTTGTCAAAACTTTATTTTCGCGACGCCCAAAAATTTGTCAAACAGGACGCATAGTTTGCTTAATCGGACAACCCAAATTGGTTAATACTCACCAAGATTCGACAATCACCTATCTTACCGCCGGTGCAGCTGGGATGTTTTGCGGAAGTTGTATGCATGACAACACTTTGGTCCGAGCCCTGCAAAAGTTGGGCTATAAAAACATCTCTCTGGTGCCGACTTACACACCGATCCGCACAGACGAAGACGACGTTTCAGTCGACCAGGTTTTCTTTGGTGGCATCAACGTCTTCCTGCAGCAGTCGATTCCAGTATTTCGCTGGCTGCCCAATTTTCTGGATCGATTTTTGGATCACCCGCGAATTATCCGTCGCGCGACTTCCCGTTCAATCGAAATCCGCCCGGCAATGCTCGGCGAACTGGCCGTCTCGATGCTTAAAGGCACAGAGGGCAATCAGCGCAAAGAAGTCAATCGACTGGCCAGTTGGATGGCCAAGACTGAACAAACTGACTTGGTTGTGTTTTCCAATCTGTTGATCGGTGGTGTGATTCCGGAAATCAAGAAGCGACTTGGGATTCCCGTGGTTGTGACGCTTCAGGGCGATGACATGTTTTTGGACAGCTTGCCAGAAAAGTATCGCAAACAATGTATTCAGTTGATGTCGCAAATCGGCGAGCAAGTGGATGCGTTTGTCTGTCACAGCGAGTTTTACAAACAGTACATGGCCGATTATTTGCAAGTCGACTCGAACAAAATCTTTGTCACTCCTCTGGGACTTGATACGGTCGATTTCGAAACTCTCAACGTTTGGGGTGATCGAGCCGAATCGCAGGCGTCGCCGGACTCGCAGTCAAACAAGTTTGTGATCGGATACCTGGCTCGTCTGGCACCAGAGAAAGGGCTTGACCTGTTGATCGATGCGTTCATTCAGGCGAAACAAAGTGATGATGATCTTGCCGGATTGAAGTTGAGCGTGGCAGGCTGGCTTGGTGACGACGACAAACAGTTCGCCGATGAGCAATTTGCCAAACTGGATGCGGCGGGTTTGCAGGACGACTACGAATACGTCGGGTCAGTTTCCCGCCAGGAGAAACTTGATTTTCTCAAGCGACTGGATTTGTTTTGTGTTCCGGCAAGGTTCCAGGAGCCCAAGGGGATTTATGCTCTGGAAGCGTTGGCTGCGGGATTGCCGGTTCTGGCTCCGCGACATGGCGCATTCCCTGAATTGCTTTCGGAAGTAGCGAATGAAGCATTGTTCGATTGCGACAAAGATGCAGTGCAAAATCTGACTCAGCGGATTCTGCAATTCAGTCGCTCCAGTGAAACTTGCCAGCGGATCGCTGGAGCCGGTCGCGAATTGGTGTTCAGCCACAGAAATTGCCACGAAATGGCGCTCGCCACCAGTGCGATTTTTGAGAAATTGTTGTCTGGATCCGGCTGATCGAGAGTTATCGCGAAAGGCCGACCGAGATTACAAATCCGTGCAAGCCGAAATCAGAATCCGGATCGGCGGCACTGCCACCGTTCAACCAGTGCTCGGACTCCCAGGCTCCTCGAACAAAAATCGAATTGCAGCGAGCAAATTTCTGGTTGAATTCGACTCCCAGATGTAAATCGATCACGGCCAGTGAATGATCAGTCGCTGTTTCAACGTGAGTCAACACGTCGGATTCAAAAATCGATTGATCGTGGTGACCAAACAAAGCAGACAGACCGAACCCGCCCAGCAGTTTGAGCGGTGTATGCCCAATCGGTCGCTGGTAATCCAGATGAAAAGTGGGGCCACCACCCTGGAAGTTCGAGTTGTTGAACAAAGTCGCGCCGTCATTGCGTTCTGAGAATAACTCGTGATCAATCTGAACATAACGGACCCCCAGCGAACCACGGATGCGTGAAACGGGTGCCTGAAATGCCTTGAACACAGTGAACTTGGACGAGTTCACGGTCATGTGGTGTCGAGCTTGCAGCGATTGTCCCGGACCGGCGGTCAGCTCTCGGGCCTCTGCTGGTTGACCGGTGCGAACTCGAATGCTGGCGACCGATGTTCCATCGCTGGTGAACTGCAACAAGTCAGAAAATTCGTTGTACTGCCAGTAACCCGCTTCGACACCGGGACCGGCATTCGTTTCGAATCCGATCGAATATCTAGGTGTAACATCAAAACTGAAATTGGTTGGCTCGACAGTCGTTGTCTGCCCGACAGTTGAGTGAAGCAAGTTGTTGCTTTGAAAGTGAGGTTCGATGAAAGCAAAATCGACTCGACCAAATACATGTCCGTTGGCAAGAATCGAGGCGAACGACAGATAGTCTTCGGTTCGGGAGTATTGTCCGCCTTCTGGAGGCTCGGTTAAAAACTGGTCCCAGAAATGCTGGCTCTCCGGAGATCGCTTAGTCTGAAATTCTTTCTCGGGATACAGTCCAGCCAATCCCGATCGGATCGGTGGGGCAGGTCGATGACTTTGTGGCGGCACATGCGAAGGAGCTTGAACCAGTGGTTGGGCAAACGATCCGCCAAATCCAGACTGGCCACTGCCAGCGTTGTTGAAGCCGAAATTGGGCGCGAAGGTTGTCTGGGCCGCAGGAGCGAACTGGTTAGCACGCGGAGTTGGAACAAATTGACTGGCCGGTGCCGGCTGGTTGGTGGGTAAGCCAGTGACAGGCTGGTGTGTGGAAACCGCTGGTAAGCTCTGACTGAAGGGTACAGCCGTCTGACGAACTGCAGTTTCAATTGGGAATTCACTGGATGGTGGGGCTGGAGCGGGTGAATTCGCAAGGACCGAGTTTTCGATTACCGATCTTGATTGGGGGATTGGTTGCTGAACAAATGGGTTGCGGATGACCGTTGGTTCGCTGTTGGCTGGGCCAGCCGGTTCAAACGTATTCTCGCCTTCGGGCAGTCCGTTCGGATCGGAGAGTTGCGGTTCGACAAGTTGCGGTTCGGAGAACTGCGGTTCGACAAGTTGTAGTTCACTTGAAGGCGAATCCTCTTGCACCTGGGCTGCTTGCAAAGTTACTTCGGTGTCGGCGGGCAACGATGCGTATCGAGTCGGTGGGGATTCCGGTTGTTGTAGCTGTTGCTGTACAGGTTGGCGGAACTGTTGCTGCGCCGATGGTTGGAACGGTTGCTGTACAAGTTGCTGTGGGAAATTCCCAGCCTGTGGTTCAAGCAATGGTTGGTTGGTGGTTTGTCGATTGCCTTGCAGAAAAGGTAAGGCTGGCGGAGGCGGTATTTGAATTGAGTGATTTTGCTGAGCTTGATTTAGCTGAGCCTGATTTAAATGAGCCTGATTTAAATGAGGAGGCGCAGAACGGAAGCCCGCGTGTTGATGTGGCTGAGCTGCCCTGCCGGTGGACCAAGGCGGAGATGACTGCCCAGCGGCCTGGTGGTGTGGCGTTTGTTGTGTTGGCGCTTGCTGTCTCGCCGCTCGGTGGTTTGGCGCTTGGTAGGTTGGACCATTGTAAGTCGGCGCTTGGTACCTGGGCGTTTGTTGCTGCGTGGGAAGTTCCTGTGACAGTATTTGATCGGAGTACGAAGATCGTTGCTGCGGAGTCAGCCCTGGCAGTTCGTGTTCGTGGTTTGGTTGGGCGCCGTAAGTTGGCAAATTAAAAATGCCGCCGGAAGCCGCAGGTTTTAGCAAATTCGG
Organism: uncultured Pirellulaceae bacterium; assembly: GCA_964583205.1. GTDB lineage: Bacteria > Planctomycetota > Planctomycetia > Pirellulales > Pirellulaceae > CALMEE01. The sequence goes on from CAZOXC010000058.1 coordinate 8,829, forward strand.
TCGTACATATTTGCTGGTTGGCGTACTATTGTTTTGCGCAGCCGCCTGGCCAGCCATTCCCATCATCAGGAAGGCAATCAGGATATATCGGAGCAATTTTTTATGATGCAAGCTGGTCAATGTTCTTTGTGCGCAAGCCAGAATGAATTCGGAACTCTTCACTAAGAACTACAATCGGAACTTACGTTAAACTCGAAAAGCAAAATCGTTTTGACCGCTGCAATGCAATTAAGCGATAGACTTTACTGAGCTTGCTTGTGTTCGGTAACCGATACAGGTTAACAATAGATGTGGGCTTGTTCGGTGTTTTGGAAGCAATAGAGTGCCGGAAATCTCAAAGCGGTCAATTTGCAAAGCTGGTTTGTTACTTGCAAACTGCCAGTAAATGCTTGCTGGGCCAAACTGAAAGCACAATTTTGCTTTCACTTCGCTGTCGTCGACAGGACTTAGCTTTCCAGGCGAGCGCGAGCTTCATCTGCCCAGGGGCTTTGCGGTGCCAATTGCAGGAACCGCTGCCAATGATGCTGGGCTTCACCTTCTTGAAAACGATCATCGAAAATGCGAGCCAGATGGAAATGCACGTCCGGGTATTCTTCGTGATGTTCCAATGCTCCCTGGAAGGCGGCGATCGCGAACTCGGGTTGCCCCAGTTCAACCAACACGCAGCCCAAATTGGCTCGAGCCTCAATGTAGGAAGCGTCCAGTTCGATGGCTGAATAATAGCGTTCGCGAGCACCATTCAGGTCACCCAGTAGAACCAGTAGCTCGCCGATGCGGAAGCAAATTTCAGCGTTGGGGCCCAGTCCCATCAGCGCTGCACGGTACACTTCAATCGCCTGCTCGAATTGTTCTTCATCCTCGCAATCAATTGCCAGCCCAATAAACTCTTCCAGCGTTTTGAAATTTTCCAGACCGCTGGTCAAGTCTGCGAAGGAATAAGTGGCAACAACGGGTTCTTCTTCCGGCGCTTCCAGCTCTTCAAGCGATTCGAAATCGATCCGGCGTTGCCCACCCGGTTCGATCAGTCCTTCACCCTGACGCAACAGAATGTTGCGACCTTCGATCAGCACCGAAAGTTGAGTCAATGGTCGATCGCCGTCAGGCAGAAATTCGCTTAGTCGAGCCAGTTTGCATTCAATCGATTCGACGGATTCACCGGCGGCGACTAGCTGGGCCAATTGGCGAGCCACCGCGATTTCCTGAAAGTCGAAGTAAGGCAGCCGCTTGATTTCCTTGGCCGCCAAAATGAGTCCTCGCCGATGCCAGCGACGAATGTTGGCC
>CAZOXC010000059.1:0-10090 GCA_964583205.1 uncultured Pirellulaceae bacterium
GTGTTCGCCATTCGCAAGCACTTTGGCGTCAACTACGTTGCCGATTGAATTCTTGGCATAGCGATACTTGACCATGCTCAACTCCCTCTAGGCTTAGTAATCCTTTGATCTAAAAAATCTAGTCGGCTTTGATGCTGCCAATTAGCTCAATTATTCGCAATCGCAGAAGACTAAGTCTCGATTCGTAAAAATCTCGAAACTCAACAATGTCGTCTGGCAATTCTCCAAGCAAGTGGTTGTTACAGAAGTTGGTTCGAGCCGAATTGTTTTGGAAATGTATCTCAAGCCATTTACTTGGCATTATTGCAAGCTTCTCGACATTTTCGGAGCCTTCAAGTAGTTGAAGATTTGGCAATCCATTGACCAGCCCTCTGAATTCTTCAATATCGTCTTGGCCAACTCCAGCCTTTCTCAGTTTTTGCTTCCTGAATCTCGACTTGGGGAAAATGTGGTCGATGTGGAAGTGATTCCGAACATCTACAAATGGGAAAAGCAAAGCAAGCATGGCAAACAGCCTCTTGTCGCCGTACTGCATTTCAACTAGCTCATCAATTTCTTCTTCACTAAATGACAGGGATTTCCCGCGTCGTGCCATGACATCATACAGCTTTTCACTTGGGAACTCATCGGTGCCATGTTTTTCAATTGAGTCCCTAAGGGCGGTTAACAAAGTATCCAAGCCACTGCCCCAAATTCCAGATGCTTTGAGCAAACTACGAATAAGCCATTCACGAATCGCATTTCGATCATCTGCGTGTTTGCTCTTCGTGATGTATTTGCCTGTGAGTCCTCGATGTCGAATGTAATAGGCAATTGGTAAAAGGGCGCTGTCTGCTCGCATCGTCTTTTCGCTGAATCCGAAGCTCGCTAGTAGTTGAACTGCAACCTTAAGCGAACGTTTGACATCAGGCCATGATTCCTCAAGAATTTCCATGTTCTCTCGGTTGAAGTTCTCTACTTTGAAACCAACGCTGCCAATATCGGCGAGCATTAGACCTGCCTTCAAGACAAGATCTTTGGAGAAACTGAATCCATCTCCAGTATTGTTTAGCTCATCAACGAGTGAGTGAATCTCTTTTCGAGCATCGCCATCCCATTGGGCGACCGCAATGGAAAGCAACAGGTCAGAATACGACAGAACAGTTCCACCACTGTTCATGCGAATAAAGATATTCAAGACCTTTTCGAGGTCTTGGCTTTTCTCTTCGTAGAATGAAATTAGATGTTGATCGTGAACCACTCGATGCAAATGGTGAAGTACTTTGAACGCTTGCGTTGTTGTTTCTTGAGGTAAGCGTGCCGCCAACCATTCAAGCATTGGTGGACCGCTTTCCATCCCAAGCACATCGCCAACCTTGAACCAGCATTCATTTGGATCCTCTGAGTTTCGCCTCTCTTCTGTTAGGAACTCAAAACGAAACCTTTCGCCGCCATCATCAGAGTCGCCGTCATATTCGGCAAGTAAGTCAAGGCAAAGGTGCTTTTCAGGGTAGGAATCAGGATTGTTTCGGCGTCCATACTTGGTCCTTAAAGCTATTGATCCGCATAAGCCAATGTTGAGTGCCGTTAGCCTCTGTTGCCCGTCAAGAACCGCAACCAGTTCCGTGTCATGAAATATTGGAAGTTGCGGGCAGTGTGGATTGTCTCGTTCGTGATAGTTGCGAACGAAGCTGTAGAACTTGTAGTTGCTACTATTCTCCTTTTCGACTTTCCAATATAAAAACGTGCCAAAAGGATAGCCTTGCATCAGACTGTCAAACAGCCGAGCAATTTGTTCTGGCTTCCAAACGAACTCCCGTTGAATAGCGGGCAGGACGTGCTTTGTTCGCTGAATGTCATCAAGAATTTCCTTGATGGTTCCACCTGTTTGATACATGGAAGAGACCTTTTGGGTTCCTTAAGCATGAAAAGCATTTCCATCGGAAGTCAAAATCACGAGCAAGTGCTTGGCACGTGAACAACCGACGTAGAAATCAGAAGTTGAAAAGTACGGTGATGATTCTGGGTCAGGCACGTCAGTGACGATAATTGCGTCTGCTTCCAAACCCTTGAAGCTGCGAATCGTCGTTAGCAAGACGCCTTTGCCTGCACGCCATTCGTTTGCGTTGGTGCAAATTGAAGTCTTCCCAATCCGGTCTGTGTTGGCCAAGCAAGAATTTAATTTTTCAAAAGGAGACAGAATTGCGATCTGTGATGGATTGAGCTTTCCCTTGCTCAACCAATCGCCAACAAGTTTTTGAATTGCTTGAGCACGAGCTTCTGGCTTTGGATGGTTCTCAACAACTGACACAACTCCATCTGGCGCATCAGATCTGACATTTATCTCAATACCTCGAATCTTACTGCAAGTAGCGGCGATGTTTCTTGTGTTCCGACAGTTGGTAGGTAGATCAAATGGACTGCCAAGATCAGGAATAGAAAGCTGTTCGGATACAAACAAATTCTGGGCCGGATCGTAGAAGACATACAACGGGCTGTCTTCTCCCTCGGCAGCAATCATTTCCAGTGCGATCCACCAGTCAGGATAGAAATCTTGGCCCTCGTCTACCACAACTGCATCAAACTTTTCAGTCACTCGTTCAATTGCATTGAGTAAAAGGTCTGGTGCAACTGATTTCCAAAACTCGCCCCCGTCATCCCATTTGGGCGCAAACGGAATCCGTGCTTTTCGACACCACTTTGCACATAGGCCATGAAAGGTATCCACGTGAATCAATTGAACGAGTTCATTTGGGAGGCTTGTCTCAAGCCACTCGGCCAATGGCTTGTTGTAACAAACCAGCAACGTCTTTTTCCCTTGCCTACCAAACTTTTGCGCCTGAGCGCTGGCGAGCATAGTTTTTCCCGATCCCGCTACGCCCTGAATCGCAGCACGCTGATGAGCATTTAAGAACTCAAGCAGTCGCACCTGATCTTCTGTCAACCGATGAAGTCTGGCCTCTTGCTCCTGCACTTGACGAAACAAAACAGGCAACAATTGGAATGCTGGCGACAGAGCCAATTGAATTCCCGACATTTGTTGTTTGTTCAAACTGACTGGATCGCAACCACGCTTCCAGTTACCGAGCAGTTTCGTTACCCGCTGACCAAGAAGCTCAAGATCAGGGGCAGAAAAGATCATACTGGTATCAGCACCGGGAGGTGCTTTGCCTGAATACTCACAATGGGGAAAGACGACAGCGTATCCGTATGGGCATGGTATCGTGCTTTGCCCACGAAACGATTCTCGTCGGATCGCCTGCTCAAGCGCGTGAGTGTTTCGTCGAGCTTGTTCAAACGGATCTTTGATTTCGACCACTCGATTTGTTTCTTGCCGATACCATGTACGATTCACGTGGTCATATTTGATGACTCCGCCCTTAACTTCGAGAATCAAGATTCCAGCCTTTGGGTGTACGATCACAAAGTCCGCTTCGCCCTCTCGAAGCGTTACCTTTCGACTTCGGTCATTTCGATCTGACCTCAACCATGGATAACTGTGATAGATGATGCAGTCATCGGGCAACTGAGCCACCAATGCCATCGCAACATCCCGCTCACCGACATTGGAAATATCTTTGGGGTCAATCTTCGGTATCAGTCGTGCCATTTTTTGGTACTCATTGTTTCAGTACAGCCAACGGTCGGAAACCTTCCCACTCTTCGGCAGACAACTTAAATTTGACTGGATTACCTTTCGCGCGAATCGTGACAAGAACATTTGCTTTGCCACTGGCAACATCAACCTGACGTTGCCAGAGCATTTTCCCACAAGCCAAACGGATCTTTTCGCCACCGTGAGACATTGCTTCGTGCTTGACGATGACAATCGAATTCTTTTTCGGCTGTTCATCGCCATCATTCAGGAAATGAAACTCTGCAAATTGAGAAGGTAGTCGAAGAGCGCTGGACAGGTCTTTGGGTAACTTTATTTTGGCAATTGCATCTTCGACTGTTGTGGATATCAGGTCGAAGAAATCCATAAACTCGCCATTCGGCTCGTCATCGGCGGAGTCGTCGCTCACTTCTATCGTCGGGCCGTTATTACTGCCATCGTCAGAATCAGTTAGGTCAAAGAAGGCCAAACCAGAAACATCAACCGTTTCCATTAACACACTTCGATCAAGATATTTATTGCCTCGTTCACAAGATGTTTCGGGGGCAAACAGACAAGCGTGGCACGATGCACCATGTAGACTCGTGCCATCTTCTCCCGCTTGGTGTTCGGCGCACAAAGGGTCGCTTGAACAAAGACGCATTGAATCCAAAGCTTGGTTCAGATGTCGTTCCAATACCTCTGGCTCACCCAGTGAAACCAAGCCCCCAAGAGTCCCTTCGCTGTCTGGCGCTGCTGTATAAATCAGAACGCCAGCCATTTCTTGACGACCTCCGGGTCTTGGAGTTCGTGAATAAATTCGCTCTCTCAATGAGGCTGCCGTATAACCGCACTCCAACGACAACTGTCGAATCAATGCGTGAGCAAACGAGTGAAGCAATACAAAACGAATGCCGGGATAGTTATCCTCGGGATCAGGGAGTCCACGAGCGGTTCGCCAGTCTTTATGTGCCTCAAAAAACTTGTCGTTCAGGTCAGCAGAACGAATCGACCAATCAAGAACTTCATCCTCGGAAAACTGAAAGAAGATGCCTTCGCCACGGATTTCGTTCGTAGGAACCCACTTGGCTCGGCCACGTGAAATTGACATACGCTGATCTTCGGGAAAATCAGCGGGATTCTCGTAATCTCCCGGCGATTCGATGCGGGTAAACCCAATCAATGAACGCACTTCTCTAAGTCGTTCTGCAAGAACAATCCGCTCGAAATACTTTGAATAGCGACTCGGTGGTTGCACGTCTCGCAAACGAAAATCTTTGGTTCGTTGAGCGGCACTTGGGTCAATGAAAACACTCCACTCTGGAGTTTTCAGGTCACGAACATCATCTTCATCTTCGTCGGAATTTTCGGCAGTATCCTCGTCTCGCTTATCTAAAATTGCTGCCCATAACTCAGCTTCCGAGTAGTCAATGAACTCACGGAGCAAGTTTCGGCGTCTCAGTTTCGCAATCTCTTTTTCTGATTCGATGTCATAAAGCTCACTCCAATTGTCAATTACAAGCTGTTTGAGTAGGTCCGCACCTTCGGGAACCGACAAAGCGGACAAAATCAATGGAAACCAAGAGTTCGATGCACCCTGAAGCATAGCTCGAACTTGAATCGGTCGATGGCGTTCGTCTTCGCAACCTTGCTCATCAAAGTCTCGCAAATGTGGTCGCCGTCCTCGGCACGGCGGCAAATCATTTGCGCGAATGCGAAATGCATCTGACATCGGCCTCGAACTGCCACAGGTTTCACATTTCACGAAAACGTCTGCCGCTTCACCTGACGGCCCCATTTCGAGCAACTGCAATTTGTAGGCACAGTTCGAACTCCCCCGATGGACAAAATCTACCCAAGGAAAATCATCCAAGTGCCCGTTCTTGCAGGCTACGATAAATCGAGCAGGAATGACGGTTGGCAAACGCCCCGGCATTCGACAATTTTCGTGAACGTAACAAGTTCGGTCAGGCCGAAAAGGATCGCTTTTAAGAACAAATTGATTGCTCGCCAATGGAGCCAGCCGCCGACATCGAGGGCAAACCATCCACCTTGGGAATGGCGCGACTGGAACACCGACAATAGACTGTTGTTCAAAAGGATTGGATCTTGCCGTGTCGGGAATGACTGGCGGCGACCGAAGTGTCATTACTTGTCGGCCCAATACATCACGAACGGATGCGAGCAAACGTTCTTCATTGATTTCACGATAATCCGTAGACGGCCAATCCTCGATCCCCATGACCATCACCGACAGGTGCGGAAGGTCAACAATGGATCCGATTCCAAAAGTTGTAAGAATTTGACTTGGCCGAAGCTCTCCAACTCGTGGTCTCTCTCTATTGCTATTCATTCTGAATCGCCTCCAGTCTCATCGTCGTCTGATGAATTGAAGTTGATTTCATCGAGGTTGTGATCGTTGAGTACCAAATAGGAAGTCGGCTCCACGTCACGAAGCGAATTCAAACACGTGAATTCGTCCCAAGCTTCGATACCCGGTCTTTGTAATAAGCCAGTTGTTTCGCTATCTTTCTTGCTTTGGTAGCCAAGCCGACTACCTCCGGTTAAATTCACGGCCCGATTCTTCCAGTATTTGATTTTTTCAAGTAAGTCTGCCTCAACTCTTTGGGCAGTTTCATCATCGGCAACAGTTCTTGCACGCTCGACGATCCAATCGACGACCTCTTTTACATCAGCACTACCTGCCTCAGATGCCATTCGCATTGCCGATTCATTCTTGTTGAAGTCAAAACCTCTCAATCGAAGCAACGAAACAAGCAGCGCCGACAACCCTCGATAGGTTGATCCTTCCGAAAACGGCGTGACCGAAAGTGCTTCAACATGCTGATAGAACGTGGCGTGATATTGCTCGAATGTTTCGTAATGACTTAGATCACGAGGCCGAGCCCAGTTGAATGCTGTCACCACCAGCCCCGGATGCCGACGACCGATACGACTGGTCGCCTGAATGTACTCGGAGGTAGTTTTGGGCTGTCCGCTACAAACCATTAAGCCAAGCCTTGGCACATCGACTCCAACAGAAATCATGTTGGTCGCCAATAGAACATCCAACGGACGTGGCTTCAGATCCTTGGGCCGCTTGCCAGTCTTGCCGTAGTCTTTGCGTTTTTGTAGTTGAACTGGATCGAAAATGTTTTCCAAACGATCCAACGTTTCGGGGATCGCCGTTGATCCGAGTCGAGAAGTAAGCTCCTTGACTGAATCTGGTGAATAGATGATTCGTCTTGCCAAACCACGTTCAGCCATTTTTTGTAAACGTGTTCTTACATCGTCATCGACAAGACGCCGCATTCCACCAAGCTCACGGAGACTGTTGAAATACCCGACCAATGTCATCCATGGATCGGCGGCTTCACCGTAGTCATCAAACAACGATTGCGCACTCGCAAGAAACGCAACGTAAGCCCGAATCAGGGCCAATTTCATTCGTCGGCCCGGCGCACAAATGCCTATGTACTTTCTACCCGGAGTCTTTTCAGTTGAAGGCCGCTGTAACGAAAAGAAGTTGTCCTTCACATCCAATCCGTTGGGTGGGAACACATTAGTGTCACGCATAAACAAAGCATGAACCTGTTCTTTCGCTTGACGGATCGTCGCCGTCGAAGCGATCAACTTTGGCCGAACAACTCGTCCTTCTACTTTCCAAGTACACAGTTTGTCGATTGCGGTCTCATAGAGTCCAACCAGAGTTCCCAATGGGCCACTAATCAAATGCAACTCATCTTGAATAATCAAATCTGGAGGACGAAGCGGATCGGCGGCGTGCGACTTTGCTGGCCCAAACTTTCCGTCTTTGGTTTTTGGATGCCGACTAGCGTCTTCAATTTCTGGGCTCCGATATCCATGGCGTTCGCAAATCCCATCGACTTGGCCGAACAGCATTTGCGTCTCGCCCTTCCATGGCATCTGTGCAAATTTATCCACTGTTGCGATCAGTAGTGAAGGTAACTTACGATAGATTTCTTCATCGACGACCAGAATCGGAATTCCCTCGTCTTCATACTTCTTTGATTGACGACGACTGAATACACACTGGCCGAACTTATCGCCGCAGTAAACAAATGTTCGACCTCGCCCCTTCTGTTCAGTTTCGATGTGGTAAAACCGAGTCGTAAAATCAATTTTCGAGCCACACCAAGGGCAATTTGTCAATTGGTGAGGTGTGCCGCTGCCGCCGATGCCTCCTTGACGCTTATTGCCAGCAGATCCAACGGCCAACTTTAATGCTTCGTCAGAATGTGTAGTGCGGTTGGGAGTTGATGCAGCACCGACCCACAATCCAATACGAAACGGAGTCTTCCCCCATCGAAAATCACCTGCACCATCGGCTTCACGACGAATGATTTCGCAGGCACAAATCAAAGCGGTTGCACGTTGAAATTGTTGAAGGGTCAACAATCGCAATGTGTACCTCATCAATACGGCCACGCCATTGTCACCTGACCTACCTTCAACCGTCCCTTGAAGGCGTCGGATTCCGAGCGTGAACGCTGTCAATCCAAGGTAGGCTTCCGTCTTACCACCACCAGTTGGGAACCAAAGCAAATCAGCAAGTGCTTCTTCGCTGTTGCTGCGATCAGGGTGATCCAATTGGGCTACGCCGGGCAAATTCAATAGAATGAACGCCAACTGGAAGGGATACCATGAACGGTTGACTTCAATATCAACATCGTTGTAGTCAATGTCTTTGCCGCGTCTCACGCTCTCTGAAAAGATTGAACGTGTGCGTTGCAACCACATAGCATTGTTCATGAATTGAAAAGCACTGTGAACATCTTTGTGTTTGGGCGAGCAAACGAGGTCAATACCTTCATTGATTCTTTCAAGAGTTCGCTCGCAACTTGCAATGCTTTCTTTTGCAACTTTCTCGTACTCGTTTAGACCTTCGTTCGGATCGCTGATTTTTGCCCGCTCAAGCTTAATCCATTCTTGGTACGCATCGACCAATGGTTGCAGCATTTCTTTTAGTTGAGACTGTTTGGCTTCAAACAGGCTCTTCATGTCAAGAATTAAACCTGCAAGCTTTGCAAAAGCCAAATTCTCAGTAGCGTCTTCAACAGTCGGTGGCGTCGTTTTTGGAATCTCATAGCTTGGTACGACACGAGTCGCAATTCGAACTGCCTGATTCGTGTTTTGGGGATCGACATCGGCGTGAACTGCAACACCATGTCCCACGGCAAATTCAACATGTCGTCGGTACAACATCGACAACATATCGTTTTCACGTTTGTACGCTTCGTTAGTACCGGGCAATTCAATTCGGCTTTGCCGTTTGTGAAAAATAGACGAACCATCTGACGCTTCAACCGACATCTCGCATTGAAACATCCAGTGCTGTTCACGGTTGGGTGTTCTTGGTGGCGGATCAGTTCCATTGTTAATGAGAAAGAGAGTCACACTCCAGTGATTGGATCGTTTGCGGATCAAGCCACGCACTTGTGCTGATGGAAACTCTGGATCAACAGAGAACGACTCAATCTTTCCTGCTTTCAATTCGATAGTGTGCGGAACGCCTCCACCGGGCACTCGTTTCCAAATTCGTTTAGGTTTGCCTGTCTTGGTCGTCAGGTACTCACTGCCAACTCTTTGATACCAACCGAACTTGGGCGTGACTTCCAAAGACTTGGTATCTAGTTCAACACAAAATGACATCCCAATCGACGATTGGAAAATTGCCTTGGATTGAGGAGCAGACATTTCCATCGGCCCATCATCGCCACTGGCGCTTCCAGCCCCAAAACCTTCAATTGCCAGTTCATCACCGGGAGGAATGTCTCCCGGATCTGCGGCCTCGTCCTCGGCTTCTTCATTGTCAACAACGTAGCCGATTTTTCCTTCTTTGATTTGGTCACTGCTTTCGTTGCCTACGCTCCACTCCTCACTCTTCTTGTTAGGAGCAAGAATACCAATCAGGTAGCGATCACGAATCCGCTCATCGACTTCTTCTTTCTCGCCTCCAACCGGGCCAAGCATTTCCTTGATTGCCAATTCCTCCAGCATGTCACGCAAAGCAAGAGGTAATGGGATTTCAGATTGAAGCCTTCCCTCTTGGCTTTTTCGAACATTTCCATCTGGGAAGACCAGAGACCGAAGTTTGTCAGACATAGTGGTATTTGTTTCTCAACGCTTTACGAAATATCGACGGCTGTGAATGCTCGAACTTCAACTCGAAGACCGCTCCCAATCTCGTCACGAACTTTTACGACTTGGTTGTTTTCTTCTGGGAACGAAAGAGTATTGTCATCAAAATCAATATACATGCCTTCGAGCCCCACTTTGCAAGCCAGAAACTCGCTCGCCAAAAATTCACCAAGGCTAGGTATTTGTTTCGCATCCACATTCTTTACAAGTCCTTCCGCTTCGATAACGTCCGTCGCTGAAGCAGCCTTGTAGCCCTTCGGGCCAAATTCAAAAAACGCCCCGCCGCCCGGCGCAGCGTTTTCCATTTTCTTAAGCTGTTCAACGAGCTTCTTCGGCCCTTCCTTGGAATCATGA
>CAZOXC010000060.1:0-10072 GCA_964583205.1 uncultured Pirellulaceae bacterium
CTTTTCCGCTACGGTTGTAGGTCGTGGGGTTGGCAGAAAACAGGATCAGGACGTCGATATCGAATCGAACTGGGTAACCTCGAATTTGCACATCGCGTTCTTCGAGGATATTGAACAACCCGACCTGCACCAACTCGTCCAGTTCAGGCAGTTCGTTGATGGCGAAGATGCCTCGATGCATTCGAGGGATCAAACCGAAATGCAATGCTTCTTCGGCTGACATGCTGGTTCCGCCTGCCAGCTTGGCCGGATCAATCTCGCCGATAATGTCGGCGAATTTTGTGCCTGGTGCCAGTCGTTCGCCATACCGGTCCTCTCGCTTCCACCACTTGATGGGAACCTGGTCGGGAGAATGGCTGGCCAGAAAGTTTTTGGCCACCAGACTGAGAGGGTTCAAAGGGTCTTCATGAAAGGGACATCCGGGCACATCCAGATAGGGGATTTCTGGATCGAGGAAGTGCACCAGCGAGCGCATCAAACGACTCTTGGCTTGCCCTTTTTCGCCCAGGAACAGCAAGTCATGACCTGAGAGCAGCGCGATATTGAGTTCAGGAATCACGGTATTTTCGTACCCGATAATTCCCTCGTAGATTGGTTCGTCGTTTTCCAGCAGCCGGACAAAATTGTCGTTTAATTCCTGTTTGACTGTTTTGGACTGCCAGCCGCTATCGATTAATTGTTCCAAAGTTGTTGGCTTGGAAACCGTTTGAGTGCTCATCGATTCTTTCAAAAGTTTAAAAAGAGACGGCTGCATTATACGCGGCTGAAAAATTTGCAAATCGATGGTCTGTAAAATGTTCGGTTGACGCCTGGTTTTTATATGCCTTATGTTGCGGAAAACACGGAAGTTATGGGCGTTTGTCTGGCAGATTTGGCTGGAAAAAACCGATCTTCGCGGTCAGTTGACATTAGCGCAAGACCGGATGCCACAATGACTTGTGTCCAATATTCAACCCAAGATGGCGAGTGGAATGTCGATAGAATTTGTCTACTTTGATTTGGGAAATGTGCTCGTCAAATTTTCTCATCAAGTCATGCTCGAGCAGATCGGCGAGCTGGTGCAGCGCGACCCGGAACAGGTTCGCCAGGCGATTTTTGAAGGCCCCTTGTTGAAACAGTACGAGACCGGGCAGCTGACCACGACCGAATTTCTGGAGAGCTTTTGTGAGCAACTGCAATTGCGGCCTGCCAACGAAGCTGATTTTGCCAAGGCGGCATCGAATATTTTTGAATTGAATGTCGAAATAGTACCCTTGGTCGTGCAGTTGGACCGAGCTGGTTATGGGCTGGGGATTCTGTCCAATACTTGTGACGCTCATTGGGACTGGGTGGAAAAGACCTACCCGTCTTTGATCGATTTGTTTCCGTTGAAAATTTTGAGCTTCAAAGCGGGTGCGGTGAAGCCGGATGCGGAAATATTCCAGACCGCTGTGAGTCAAACAGGACTCGATAGAAACTCGATCGTCTTTACCGATGACCTTGCCGAAAACGTTGATGGAGCAAGTTCGTTCGGACTACAGGCTGTTAAATTTAAGAGTGTTCGCCAGCTAGCAAGAGACTTGCGAGAAATCGGCTTGAGAATTAATTATTAAAAAGTAGTCACTTTTGAGGTTAACCCGACATACTGCATTGACACTCGACCGCTAGTTTCGTATTTTCCCTGCCGATTTTCAACTGACGAGAAAGTTACGTGAAGCGACCATTAACCGTAATCGTTCCCTGCAAAAACGAAGAGGATAATATCGCTGCATGTATCGACAGTTTCTATCAAATCGCTGACGAGATCCTGGTTGCTGACTCGGGATCTACCGACCGAACTCGCCAAATTGCATCGAGTTACGACAAGGTTCGAGTGATCGAACGAGAGTATGTGACCTCGGGTGATTTCAAGAATTGGGCGATTCCTCAAGCGAAGAACGAGTGGATTCTTTTGCTGGATGCAGACGAAAGAGTCACGCCGGAGCTAGCGGAAGAAATCGAGATCGTGCTGTCACGCGGTCCCAGTGCAGATGGATACTGGATCTATCGTGACAATCATTTCATGGGCTATCCGCTCAACTGGGGCGATGCTCGGACCGATTCAGTGCTGCGGTTGTTCAGGCGTGAGATGGGCCGTTACGAGGGCCCCAGTGATCATGGTGAAGTCAGTGTCAAATCGGGCAATGTGGAAACGCTGGAAGGTCGATTCCTCCATTACAGCGTCTGGAACTACGACCATTTGTTCCTGAAATTCCACCGATACACCACACTGCAAGCAGATCAGTGGCATGACGAGGGACGTGATACGTCCTATTTCAATCTACTGGTTCGGCCCTGGTTCAGATTTTTCCGCGAGTACATTTTGCAGGGCGGAATTTTGGACGGCAAAGCAGGTCTGCAACTTGCCTGGATGGCGGCATTTTACTCGTTTACCAAGCAAGCCAGGTTGTGGGAATTGAACCACGCCAAAGATGCACCGAACCTGGAAAGGGATCTGATCGATTCGCAATTAGTCGACTTTGATCCTGAAGAAGAATTCGATCGCCGAGCTGCATAGGTGCCGCGGCAGAGTACTGCGAGCAACCCGGCAGAGTACTTGCGAGTGTACCGTGTAAGCCACTGCAAAGATGATCAGCTAGTCCTTGGGGTATCCATTCGGATTGGCTTGATGCCACCTCCAAGCCGTTTCAACGACTGAACGTACGTCTGTGTATTTCGGTTGCCATCCCAGAGTTTGCTTGGCCAGACTGGAGTCGGCCACGAGTTCCGGTGGATCGCCTTCTCGCCTTTCTCCATCTTCCTGCTTGATCGAAACTTGAGTGACTTCTTCGCAAGCATCAATTACCTGGCGGACCGAGAACCCGTTGCCGGTACCAAGGTTCAATTTGATTTCTACGCCATCATCAAGTTTCTCGAGTGCCAGCAGATGTGCTGCTGCCAGATCGTCGACATGGATATAGTCTCGGATGCAGGTGCCATCTGGAGTGGGATAGTCGTTGCCGAACACGGTCACATGAGATCGTTGTCCCAGCGCCACTTCCAGGACGATTGGAATCAAATGTGATTCTGGATCATGGTCCTCGCCGATTTTGCCATCTTCCGAAGCTCCTGCGGCGTTAAAGTATCGCAGTGCGGCATAGCCAAAACCATAAGCGGCTGCATAATCGGCCAGCGCTCTTTCAAACACCAGCTTGGTAAATCCGTAAGGGTTTATGGGCGCCTGACTTTCATTTTCGGTAATCGGCACAACATCGGGAACGCCGTAAGTTGCGCAGGTGCTGGAGAACACGATTCGCTTGACCTCGCATTCACGCATCGTTTCCAGCAGGTTTAACGCGTTGACCACGTTGTTTTGATAGTACTTGCCGGGGTCGACAACGCTTTCATTGACTTGGGCACAGGCGGCAAAGTGCATAACCGCATCAATCTGCTTGTCCTTGAGAATAGATTTGACAAGGGTTTTGTCGCCCAAATCGCCTTCCAGAAATTCACCCGTAACGACGGCCGGCCGAAAGCCTGTAGAAAGATTATCCAGGACAACAGGATGATGCCCTTGAGAATCAAGGTATCGCACCATGTGAGAGCCGATATAGCCTGCGCCACCGACGACTAGAACATTCATGTTTAGAGCCAAGCAAATCTGTGAGTAAGTTGCGGAATTGAGGATTTTGGTAGACCTTTAAGTCTACGCTACAAACCGCTCTTGCGAAGTGTCGCCAACCAGAAAATTGAACGTAAATTCCGGGTTGTGCCGCCGATTCCACCCCTTGGCAAAGTTCGCGGCGGCGGTTTTGTAGTGGGCGTAATTGTTAACGACTTCCGCTACAGCTTGAGCAACTTCGTCATGGCACGAAAAGGGAACTCCGACCGAGTAAGTTGGAAAGACTTCGCCAGGCTGTCCGATCGGATGCATCTTGAAATTCTGGATGCTCATGTTGGTGTTGGTGAATCCGTTGGTAAACCGGAGTTTGAAATATTCGATTCCGGGTGCCAGATTGATCAGGAAGTGCGGACTCTGTGACCTCTTTCGTAGACCAAGTATCTGCAAGTTTTCCTGAATGGCTTTGCCCTGGGAATCGAAACCAACGAATTTGGCATTCAAGTAGGAGCCGTCACCTTTGGGCCAGTGCCAGTCAAACGAAATTGCCAGGGCGGCTGACCGAGCGTCAAGTTGCCCCGTTAATTCGAATGGATGCTGGCCTTGATCGAACGACATCACGCCGCCATTCAAAGGAACATTGTCGGCGGAATACTCAAGCTGATCGATCGAGGTGGGTGCTCCAGTCGATTTGGTTGAAATCAGATTCTCGATATACCTGAAAGTCGGCTCGGAAATTTGCTGACTGAGCCAGCATCCGGCGGGAACCACCACCGGAATTCCAGATGAAAGGTACTCGCCTAGAATACCGGCTCGCCGGCAAAAATAGGAATGGCTGTCGTGCAGCAGCAAGCCGATTTTTGTGTCTTGAATCAATTCGCGATACTTCGATTCGCTCAGAGGGTGATCGACCAGCTTCAGGAAATTGGCATTGGTATCGGATGGCAGTTTAACACGGATCACGGGACGAGAGAGTGGCGATCTTTTACGACGCTGAATTGAAAGCTGAATTCGATTGTCTGATTTGTTGAGCTTGGCAAGATCCTGGGAAACTTTGGCAATCGCACGCTTGCCTTTTTCCCTGCGTACCCCACCGGCAATCGTGATGTTCATGGAATCGGGATTGGTGTTGTCATCCGTCGATTCGCTGAATTGCTGATCGATCGGATAGGGTAACGTCTTAAAATGGCCGATGCCCATGCGGTTATACTGGTCAGCCAATTCGTCAGTTGAGGCCAGCAAGTTTACTTGATGATAGGGAATTCTGGACAAGCAGTTTTGCATTGCGCCACGGACGCCCTGCAATTGCTTTTTCTGGCTTGAGTAACTGTCGGGTCGACCGGAGAAGATTCCAAAGTGAAAAACTGTATTCCAGGTTGGCTGCAAAGTGTGTGGATTGTTTGCCAAAAAGCTTCCCAGGCCCAGGAAGTCCAATTCATTGACTGTCATGAACAGGACGATATCGTCTTTTTCAAGTGAATAGTTTTTGAAGAAGCGATCGCAATCGAAAGCGAAATCGCTGACGAACCGATCCTGCAGTTTGAGCAAGTTTCTACGTTTCCAACGTTTGAAAACCTGATGCGGCGAGACGCTTGTGCTGTCGATTTCTTCGAGTGAAGGAAATTTTGAACGAGTCGTTTTTCGCAGCCCGCCCAGTTGGCTGAGAGGTGAGTAAGTCGAATTTCGGAATGCTGGCACCAGTTCGATGCCGCTCAGACTCGGTATTTCGCTAGCCCGTTTGTCCAGTTTCATACTGGCGCCGGCAATGACGTTATAGCCCTGCTCTATCGCTGCCTCGGATATCAGGCGCAGTGAATCGAAGTGGTGTCCGCCCACTCCGTCTAGAGACTGATCAATAAAGAAAAAATTTGCCAATCCATTGGCTCCTGCAAATCCCTTTTGCGCAGCAACAAACTTACGTCTGGCGCTTGCTAAATGCAATCTCAGTTGTTGATGGCAGTGAAAATGCAATCACTGATTGCAATTGACCGAGAATCGCGTGGCTAATACAAGTTCCCATCGAAAATTGACCGGTCTGACCTAGCCAATAATTGAACCCATGTCACACGTCATTATCTTGCCGTACTTCAGCCAGATTGAAGTGGAACGATATCGCAAAATCGTGCGGCAGATAGCAGATTTTAAAGAAGAAGCTGGCGACAAGCACCCTGAATTCAGGTTTTTGCTGGCAGCCAGCCCTCGTAAAGAGATCGACTGGGAGCTGGATGAGATCTGTCGAGAGATTGCCCCAACGGTTTCCTTTAATTGTCCCACCCAGATCTTTGGCTATCCCGCCGGGCCTTCAGCCATGTTCTGGGATGCGATGGACTATATCGATCAACAATGGGGAAGTGAGCCCGGATTCAGTTTGTGGATGGAATCCGACATGTTTCCCGCTGATACACACTGGCTAGGCAGCTTGGCCCAGGAATGGAACTCCTGCGAAGCCCCCTTACTGATGGGCTGTTATGTGCCACCGGTTTACAAGCGTCGCTTGCTTCGAAAATGGAAGTTTATGCTGGACGAGCATATCAATGGCGGAGCTTGTTACGCAAAGAATTTAGGTTCCAGGCTTCCAAAAAAAGCTCGTGAAGGCGTTTTTGATATGGAAGTTTTTCCAGCCGCCAGCGAAATCGGTTCGGTAATTAAAACGACTCAAATCGCCTTTTCTACTCTAACAACAGCTCGCCGTGACATGATGGATCCTGCGAAGGTGCTGCTGCATGGTTTCATGCAGGACAAGGATCGCTTTGTCAACAAATGTGCTTTGCCCATCACCAACCGCGAACGCAGTATTTCCAAATTCCACCCTGCCTTAGATCAAATGGACCACTTCAAACGAAGCTGCAAAGTCTGGTTACTCAAGTTTGGCTACGAAGCCATGTTCGAAAACATGATGCTTACGAAGCGCAAAGTTGATAACAGCAAGAACGCAGCTTGATCCAAGTTTTCCCACCTTGCCAAGTTAAAAGATCGAAAATCAGTGAAGGTTTGCCACTTTAATACGTTTCCCTATGGCGGAGCGGCTTACGCTGCACGGAGAATCCATGATTCTCTGCGCCTGGAGGGAGTATTAAGCAAATTCTATTATTGGAAAAACAATCGCAAGCAGCTTGATGCCACTTACGAGCGGATGGAGTTTGAGCAGCCGGAAGAGATCCCTTTGTTGGGTCCGATTATCCGCAAGCATCGTCGGATCAAGCAACGTCAGATCAAGAATCGGTACGACAAACACATTCGACCTCGAAACAAAGACCTGGAAGTTTTTTCCGGGGCACAACTGCTGGACCATACCCGCATCAACTGGAATATTCACGGCGCTGATGTGATCCATTTGCACTGGGTGGCGTTTTTCCTCGACTATATGACCTTTTTTGCCTCGATTCCCGACGAGGTGCCGGTTGTTTGGACTCTCCACGACATGAATCCATTGAGCGGAGGTTGCCACTACAGTGGTGCATGTTCGCGGTTTACCGTTGGCTGTGGCCAATGTCCCCAGTTGATTCAGCCGCATGCAACCGACGAGTCTTTTGAGTCATTCAAAATTAAAAAACGCGCCATCAAAAAGAAGAATTTGACGGTCGTTGCTCCCAGCCGATGGATGTTGAATCTGGCAAAATCCAGCATGATGTTCAACGCGAATACTCGATTTGAATACATCCGTTACGGATTCGATCTGGATGTATTCCGGCCTTATGACAAGCAGCAGATTCGCAAGGAACTGGGAATAGACTGTCAGGGCAAATTCATCGTGGGATTCGGTGCCGAAGACATTAACCACCACCGCAAAGGATTCCACTACGTTGTCGAGACTCTGCGCCGATTGAAACAGAATCCTCGAATCGAATGTGTGGTGTTCGGCGGCGGAGACTTGCCGGAAGATTTACAGCAGCTTTCAAAAATCCATTCATTCGGGTTTATCGAAGAACCGGAACAACAGGCCAAAATCTACTCTGCGATGGACTGCTTTTTGCTTCCTTCGCTGGAAGACAATTCGCCGCAAACCGGCCTGGAGGCGATGGCTTGTGGAACTCCAGTGGTGGCTTTTGACACCGGTGGGATTTCCGAGTACGTGTTGTCGCACCAAAGCGGCTTGCTCTGCTCGACAGGAAATGCCAACAAACTGGCAGCATCCGTAGACTGGCTTTCAAAGAATCCGTTGATTTGCAAACGCATGGCGGCTCGATCGAGAAGATTGATGGAGGCCAGATATAGTTTGCGGGAGCAAGCCTATAACTACTGCCAGCTCTATGACAGTATTCGGGAAGACGTTCAACAAACTGACTCGAGCAAATTCGACGGAGAATCCAGTTCGAATCAAGCCGCTTGATTTGATTGGGCGGCCGCAGGTGGCTTCTGAAATTCCATGAATAGAGAATCCGGCTTGCGAATTTTCTTGTGCAGCGAATCCAAGTCGTAATTGCGAAAATTCTCGATCTGGCTGTCGAATCCAGACTGAACTTGAGCCGAAACGAATCCGCAATTCGTGGCAAGTTGCTGCAGGGAAAAGCGATCGTACATCCATCGGTGAATTTCGCCTGTTTGGCGAAACAGCGACTCATCAAACGCTTGTTTTGCCGATTTCCCCAGCAAAATCCGGATCATTCGCCGAGCCAATTTCTGCTTGGCCTCTACGAATCGAATGGAAAATTTCTGCCGCAAAGATTTTGCAGGAAGTTCCGCCGCCGCCCGGCATTGGTCCACTTCCATACCCAGCCGGCTGTTGATCAAACGCTTTTGTTGATCGGTCGCAGAGCAAATGTATGCACCCATTTGACCACCCGATTGTTGCCGCACCAGTTGGTCCAGCAACTCCAACTTCATCCAGTCGTATTGGTCTTGAGCGGACTCATTTCCATTCAGTGCTAGCGAATGAGCTTCCAGATAAAGTGTGGCAATTTTTTCCAGGTCAGGAACAGCAATCCGCAGAATCCCTTCCGGTTTTAATACTCGAAAGCACTCAGAAATTAACTGCTGTGCAGCTTGGGGCGTCAAGTGCTCCAGCACATGCGAGTGGTACACAGCATCAAATTCATTCGCGGCGAACGGGATGCCTTGCAGCAAGTCATGTTGAATCACCTGGCTGGATGACGAAGACAGGTCGATGTTGACCCAGTCTTCGTGAAACGTACTGCCACATCCGATATTGAGCAGGCGAGGAATCGAATGGGCGTTACTCATCAGGCGGAGCTTCAAGCAGCTTTCTTGTCGGATTGCGTTTCCGGTTGATATATTCCCAGCCGACAAGTGTAGTCGACTCGGTTCAGAAACATCGTGATATTGTTTTCTGCCAGATATTCATCGACAGCCTGTCGACACCCGGCCCAGTGTCCGTAGTCGTCAACGATCAACACGCCGCCAGGACACAGTCGAGGAATCAAATGTACCAACTCGTGCTTGGTGGACTGATACCAATCCGTATCCAGGCGTAAGATCGCGATTTGCTCAGGGATTTGTTGGGGGATCGTTGTCTCAACCGGGCCAACCACAAAATGGCTCAACGACTCCGGGTACAAGGTTGAGAAAATCGCCTGTTTTACTTGGTCCAAACGCGAATAACACCAAACTGAATTCGGGTCAAAACGGTCCTGAATGCCTAGTAGAGTGCCAGCATCCTGCCCTAAAAAATCCACGTCTTTGCTGCCGGGTTGGGTCATCCCATCAAACGTATCGTAGAGCCAGAGTTGTCTTTGCGGCTGCTCGTTTCGGGCGGCTGCGTTGTGCAGCAGGCGGAGGGCCGCGGCCATCATGCTGCCGCCTCGCCAAACTCCGCACTCGACAATTGCGCCCTTGATCGAGTTTTGTTCTACGTAGTCGATTGACTGACAGAGCGCAATGATTCGTTCGGGAGATGTCATCGTGTATTCGATGACTTCATTGATGATTTTGATAATATCCGATTCCACGTCGGGGAATCGATCCTGCAGGGAAGGATTTGCTAGCGGTTCTGGTTTGATTCGTTTTCGTCGAAACAATCGCATTGGGCGTCCATGCTAAGATAGAATTTCGTAACAACCTGAAAGTTGAAACGCACTCGGTACAGATTGGTTTCGTTTACCAAAACTGAATTGCATCGTAAACAGCAACGATTGAACTTGGTGAATTCTGTCTGAGCGGAGAAAATACTCAACAGGAAAAATAACCATGGACACTGAAACCCCAATTCTATTTTGTGTATTCAATCGCCCTGAGCAAACTCAACGCGTGTTCGAACGAATTGCGCAATGGCGGCCACGTCAACTATTTGTAGCCGCTGATGGTCCTCGCAAGTCTTCTCCGCAAGATCATTTGCTGATCGAAAGAACTCGCGAACTGGCTACACAAGTCGATTGGAATTGTGATTTGCGAGTGAGTTTTCAGGATCACAATCTTGGTTGCCGTCGCGCGATGAACGGTGCCATCGATTGGGCGTTCGAGTATGTGAACGAGTTGGTGATTCTGGAAGACGATTGTTTGCCGGAATTTTCTTTTTTCAAATTTTGCGATGAATTACTG
>CAZOXC010000061.1:0-10014 GCA_964583205.1 uncultured Pirellulaceae bacterium
GGAAATTGTTTCGGTAGAAGTGACGACCGAATGGCCGCAGTTGTTGAAGTTTGTTTCCGAACACAACAAAACTCGAATTCCCGTATATCAGGATGAACTCAATAACATTATTGGTTTCCTGCACACAAAGGATCTGTTGCCCGAATTTCTCAAACCGGAAAAGCAGCGACGAACATTGCAGGAACTGGTCCGCGAATCCATGTTCGTGCCCGACAGTGTGCTGATTGATGAACTTCTCAAGACGTTCCAGGCCAATCGTATGCACATGGCAATTGTGATGAATGAATTCGATTCGGTGGTCGGCTTGATTACCATCGAGGACATCCTGGAAGAAATCGTGGGCGAGATCGTTGATGAAACCGAGCCGGATCCGGAACCGATCTTTTTGCGAATCGACGAGAACACGATTCAAACCAAGGCTACCACGAAGCTGGAAAAACTGAATGACGAACTCAAGTGGGAATTGCCGGAAGATCTGGAAGTTGACACGGTCGGCGGCTTGATGATGTTTGAATTGGGCCAGGTTCCAGCGCACGAGGCCATTTTGCAGATCGCCGGCTACGAATTGATGGCGATCGGCAATCGACTGCGATCGATCGAGAAAGTTCGAGTGCGGAAAATGTCCGAAGAAGAACTAAGCGGACAACGCTCGCTGGAAGAGTCCAGCGAAGCCAACGAATAGTTTCTGTAACTTCAAATCGACGAACAAACCGTTACGAATAGGTTTTGGGTTTTTTGCCGATCAATTCCGGGTACAGAATGATCGCTCGACGCCACTTGGGCCAGCCACTTCGCAACAGTTTGGCATCGGATCCGATTCGCCCCTCGCGAACCCAGTCTTCCAACATCTCTTTGGAGATCGGACCGTATTCGCGTTTCTCCGCAGTTCGCACAATCCAGGTATCAAACGGGGGCTGCTGCACTTTTTCATGAGCTCCGTTTCCGTTGTGCGGTTGATCGGTCCGCTCCAAAACAATGGGCGTACGCATGACGGGTGGTCGAGTAGGTCGCACCACCTGATCGGGAGGAGTCAAAATGCCGGGACGTTTCCCCTCTCCCGTTTGCAACCAGTTGTATGCTTTTCGAGCGCCTTCGTGATTGGGCACTTGCTCCAAAACTTTCAGAAACTCCTTTTCGGCTCGAATCAACTGACCATTCTGAACCAGCGCGACTGCTCGAGCACAGCGAGCGGTTGCCACGGCCAGTTTGCTGTCGCGTTCCAGGTCGATCACCATTGAAAAATCGCCGATCGCGGGTGCGAAGCGAGCCATCTGGTAATAAACTTTGCCTCGAGTCAAAAGCAATTCGGCCAGACTTCGGCCGGCAGGAAAACGTTGCAACTGTTTGGTCAGCCAGATCAAAGCGGCTTCATAGTCGCCGAGATTCGCCAGGCACATGGCTCGGCCGCAATAGGCCTTAATCAATTGTGCATCGTGTGTCAGAGCCAGTTCAAAATCTGAATTCGCCAACTCGTACTGCTGATTGCGCATCAACGCGGTACCTCGGTGTGCAACGATCGCAGGTTGCCGAGGATTCAAGTTGAGTGAGTTCGTGAAATCGCTGATCGCTGCCAGAGCATGATTGACTCGCAACAGTGCCAGGCCACGTTGGTTCAAGGATTGAAAATCGGCTGGATCCAGATTGATGGCCTGGTCGTAACTTTGAATTGCGGCACCGACTTGCGATTGCTTGCCCAGCAAATCGCCTCGCAGCACCCAATATTGAGCTCGGGTTTGATCGAGTTCGATCGCTTTTTCGATGTCTGCCGTGGCACCGTCGTAGTCGCCCGCCTGCATTCGAGCGAGTGCCCGCAGGTGTCGGGCGGCGTGGTTGTGTCGGTCTGAATTGATTGCCCGAGACAATTCATCGACAGCTTCGGGAATTTGATTCTGGTTCAGTAACAATTCGGCGCGGAGCAAGCGTGCCAGTTCTTCGTTCGGGTCTTCATTGAGTGCATTGGTGTAATCCTGCACGGCCAGTTTGTGCTTGCCCAGAAATTGAAAAGCCATCCCGCGGTTTCGGTAAACGCGAGCCTCGGTGTTGCCTCGCTGCTCTTCCCGGTCGTAGAATTCGATCGTTTTGTCTGCGACCGGTTTGCCGAGTTTGCGATACTGACGTGCAATTCCGGGTCGAATGCGAGTGGCCGCATAAAGATTCTCAATCGCGTCAGCCCAGTTTTCCAGGCGAGCCGAAACGACCGCATGCCAGATGTAGGCACCCGCATGTTTTGGTCGCAGTGCGGTCGCTTGTTTGAAATCTTCGGTGGACTTGAAGAACTTTTGTTGTTCGCTGCGAGCGACTCCCCGGAGGTAGTGTAAATCCGACAGGGTCTGCGGATCGTCATCCAGTAAATCGATGGACCGCGTATAGGCATCCTCGGCTTCAAACCAGTCTTGCTGGGCCGACAACACTTTGCCGTAAATCTGCCAGACTTCCCAATTCCGCGAGTCCAAACGGATCACTTTCTGGCAATCTTCACTGGCCGACTGATAATTCCTGGTCCGCAAATGAATCTGGCTGCGACCGAGATAGGCTGCTGTATTGATTTCGTTTTTGGCGATCAAATCATCAAAATCAGCGTTCGCAGAATCAAGCCGATTTCGAGCGAGATTGTTGTGAGCACGATTCAACTGAACCTGGTCATCAGTCGGGACCAGTTCCAGGTAGGCTGAAAAATCCTGATCGGCCAAGGCGTAATTGTTGAGATCTGAATAGACTTCGCCGCGCAGTTTGAGTGCTGCGGCATGATAGTTGTTCAATTGGATTGCACTGCCAAGGTCCTGAACGGCTCCTGCATGATCATCCAATTCGACTCGCAATCGCGCGCACGCCACCAGTCCGTCGGCCGAGTCCTGGCAATGTTCACCCAGGACATCGATATCATTGAGTGCCCGCAGGACTTCACCTTTTTTGGACAACGCCAATGCTCGGATCGACAATGCTTCAACGTACAAATCAGATTTGTGCTTGAGCGCTTGAGTCGTCAACTTGATCGTTTGATCCAGATCGTTTTCTTCCAGATGGATTCGAGCCAGGCCTGTGAGTGCTCGGACCGAATCGGCGTTTTCATCGAGTGCCAAATTGAAATCTCTTCTGGCCTTTTCTGCGTCACCAATCGTCAGGTAGACCTGTCCTCGATCGGCAAACAGATCCGCGTTGGCGCCGCCATCTTTGACTTGTTGACGGAAAGACTGTAGAGCTGGTTCCGAGTAGCTGGCCAGCAAGCGGTCGTAAGGGGCAGGGTCGTTCGCCAATCTGCGAGCGGCGATCAAGTCACCAAAAGCTTCTCGCCAGCGGCCCATTTCGCCCAAGGCTGTGGCTCGCCAGGAAAGCGTCTGTGGGTCATCACCGCGTTGATGAATCGACTTGCTACAATCGCTTTCGGCCAGATCAAACTTCTTGAGTTTCAAGTTGACCAGTCCGCGCAAAGAATAGCACTCGGCCAAGTCCGTCAGTTCCGCGTCGATGATCGCTCGGTTAAGTGACTCCAGTGCAGCTTCCAACTCGCCGCGCTCGATGGCATCCAAAGCCGTCTCGATGTGCATCTTGGTATCGGAAACTGATTCCGATTGAACGGCGGGTTTAGGACTCTCGGGTTCAGTGGTGATTCCGGAGTCAAAGGTCCATTTGCAAAATGGGCAACCATCGGTGATTTCAACAATTTTCCGATGGCATTTTGGGCAACGATGACGCATAAACGAAACTCAAACTTGAGACTGACATCCAAGTGTATATCCGCGGGGGAGGAATCCACGGAAAGCGGCGACCAGACGTTATTATCGGGGTAGCTGGTTAGTCGGTCAAATATTTCACGGGTTTCCGGGGCCGATCCTTGCCGAAATTCTGGAAAACGACAGAATTGCTGAGGAATAGTCCGGTTTTGATGGGGTAAAATGGTGTATTCGATTGCCCGGCAAAGGATTACTCTGCTGCCGGAGACTCTATACTCGGTTTTGGTCAGAACTTTTTGCTGGTTCGAGCGTTTAAATTACCGGGTCAGATCCGCGTTTCTTTTCAGTTCATTGAAGAAATTATGCGACACAAAATTCAATTCGTAATCTCCTGCATTTTGCTGGCTGTCTTTTCGATTCCAAGCCTGGCTCAGGATCGCAAGTTTGACTTGGCGAAAATGCTCTCGGATCGAGACAAAAATCAATCGGGTACGCTGGAGCCTGACGAGCTAAGTGATCGAGACAAGAAATTTCTGCAGGGAATGAACATCAGCACTTCCGGCAGCATTGTCATCGCCGACGTGGTACGGAAGAGTCAAGCCGATCGAAAGCAGGCTGCAAAGGAAAAGGCTGATAAAGAGTTTAACAGCATCAATTGGGATGTACCCGGGTTTGGTGAGCCAGTTGAGTCTGGAGAGCTGCCAGGGTTTGGTGATGTTGGTGAAGACGATTCAGAATCAGCGACCATTCCTGATTTCGAAATCAAGGAACAATCTCGCAAGGAATCAATGATTTCCATTCGAGAACAATTTGGCCGTCGAATTAACGATCGTGTGGAAGGTATTTTCAAATCATACGATAAAAACAAAGACGGTATTCTTGATACTAATGAAGTCAAAGATATTCCCTGGCGTAATCCGCCATGGAAAGAATTTGATGAAAACAATGACGGCCAGATGAGCAAGCTGGAGTTGGCTAAACGATATAAAGCCGGCGAAGAAGACAGCAGTGACAACAAAAACAATAGTCGCCGAAACCGTAATAACGGCGGAGATCGTTCAAAGTCTGGTGACGACAATCGTTCCTCCGATTCTGGTGACAGGAATAAGTCAAAGAACAGTTCCTCGAAGGGCAAGTCGTCAGTCAGCGCTCGTTCCTATGTCGACTCAACCATGAAGACCAAAGACAAAAACGGCAATGGCAAGATCGATGGCGATGAGATGCGCTCGGTAGGGATCTTGAAGAAAGCCGATACCGACGAAAATGGTGAAATTTCGCGTGATGAGTTACTGGCGTTCGCTTCAGGGAAAAACAAGTCCGATTCCGATTCCGAATCGGGTAGCAGTTCAAACCGAAAAGACGAGTTACGCAGCCGTAGCGGACGTTCCAATGCGGATTCTGGACGGCGGCGAGGCGATTCACGAAGATCCTCTCGAGGCTCCTCGGGTGATGGAGAAGAGGATCGGATCCTTCGCAATGGAAGTAGTCAGCAGATTCTCAAGCCGACTGAAGACGGCGATGAGCGGATGCCAAAAGTCGAAGATGATATTGCGGACAAACTACGCAGCGAACCGTCCAGGGGTTTTCAGCGTCAAGATCGCAACCGGGACGGCATGATCCAGTTGAAAGAGTTCGCATCCAAATTGACTGAAGAAGCAGTCGAAGAATTCGAAGAAAAAGACAGTAACGGCGACGGCGTCATTACACCCGACGAGTGGGAATAGAATTGCCGCGTCGCAATTATAAAAACAGCACCGACAGGTTCGGTGCTTTTTTATTGCGCGAGACCGCAGTTTCTATTCGTGATATCGTGATTCCTCTCTATCGGCGTGGAGTTTGCCGCATAGAATCGTTGTCTGGCTGTTGTTTGAGAGATACGAGGGGCAGATTGTGAGCCGACAAATCGAGTTTATTGCTGGTTCGAACGAGGTCGTTCGTGGGGCCAAGAATTCTCTGATTGCCCGAATCACGTTTGATCGTAAGACAAAAGTTCGAGGAATTCACGCCCGGTTTTATGCAGCCGAACGAACTGAAGCGACGTACACGACTACGTCCACCGACTCCGAAGGCAATACGACAACGCAAACTCATACGGCTGTGGATTTTGTTCCGATTGCCGACCAGTATTTTCATCTCGCCGGTGAAGCTCTGCCTGGTTTCTTCAAGGTCGTTGGTGATGCGCTGGCTAGTCTGGTAGGTGGTGGCGATCATGAAGTCATGGAACCGGGGCAATATGACTTTCCTCTGGAATTCTGGATTCCATCTGATGCCCCAGCCAGTTTCAAGGGCCAGAAGTGTTCGGTGTTTTATCGAATGGAAGTTCATATCGATATCCCTGTGTGGCCCGACCCCAAAAACGATTGTCATTTTCATGTCCTGTCATTGCCTCCGAAGAAAAAGGATCAACCGATCCTGATTCAACATCCCGATCCCGAGGAGGGGCGCGGTTTTTGGGAGCGGAGTTTTGGCAAAGATATCAATGTCGACGTGGCTCTTGACCGAAACATAATCAAGGTTGGCGATGTCGTAAAAGGCATGGTTCACATCCAGCCACAGGAGACATTTCGACTGGATGGCATCGTGGTCGCTCTGGCGGGAACCGAGGTTACCGAAGCCAGCCAGCATCGGGATTCATATCCGCACATGTATCAATACCCGGTGATTGAAACACCGGCCCAAATTGATACGCCTTTGACGCACGAGTTCGAATTACCGGTAATCGACCTGGGAGTTTATACGGCTCGTGGTCAAAAGTTCAGCGTCGAGTGGAAACTGGTGCTGCGTCTGGATGTGCCCTGGGCGGTTGATCCGATCATTGAAATCCCGGTTACCTACCTGGGACCTTGAGCCCGATCGGAAAACAGTAACCATCGCCGCCAGCGGCAAGCGAGTGCATGGCCTACTTGTTTTCGTTGTTCAGGGGTCGCAGTTTACTCAAATCGAATTCTTCGCCAGCAAGTTCATTGATTTTCTTTTGCTGGTCGTCGCTGAGTTCAGACAGCATTGCCTGTCGAGTTTCCTGGACCAGTTCCAGATACTTCTTTCGAAATTCGGCTTCCAGTTCCTCGCTGCGACGGGAAAGTTTGTCTCGTTGCTGGTCGTCAATTCCCAGCAAACGACGCATATCCGGCTCGTTGATGAAATCGAACTCGCCCCGAGTCACTCGGTTCATTTGAAATTCAATCTGTCTCAACCGAGTTTGTTGTGACTCGGACAAGGTCTCGTTGTAAGCCTGTTGTCGAGTCGCATTGTTATCGTCAATTTGTTTGTGCAAGCGATTTTTGGCTTTGACGAATTCTTCTCCGGGTTCCATCGCATTGAGTTTGTCGAACTCTTCCACCACTTTTTCACGGCTGGAATCAAAATCGGACTCGATCAATTCCATCTTCAAGGCCTGGTCAGTGTTTAGCCGCAGCTCACCTCGGACAGCCACCAGATTCATTAACCAGTGGCGATCGGAAACCAGCGAGGGTCCACCGAAAAGAGGCGATGGCGGGAACAGTCTCTGCTGAATTGCCAGGACATCGTCAGCCAGGATCGCTGCGCGTTTCCGCAGTTCGTTGGCCTGAAATGAATCTTCATCCTGAGCAACAACAGAATTTGACAACAGTAGCAGGGATGCCAAAACAAGACTCTTTAATGCGGACGGGTGCGCCATTTCTGACCTTCAGGGTTTGAGGAGACTCGAGTCATCAATCTTAACAAATTTACCATCCGTTGCCTGCAATTTTCAGGTAACGTCATTCCTGGGACTTGCGAGTGAGTATCAGCAAGGCAGCAAAGTCGTAGAACAGATGGGTGAAAATTGGCACTAGAACCGTGCCGCTGACGACCATCAGCCAGCCCAGGTACAGGCCGCCGACAACAGTCAGGATGACATAAACTTTATTGAGTGCGTGGCAAAATCCGAAAGCCACCGAGGCGATCGCCAGGGCGACCAGCCAGCCCCAGGCACCGGGCAAACTGCTTGCCAAACCGCCTTGCAGGAACCAACGAAAGAACATCTCTTCACCAAACCCCGCCAGGATCGAGATCCATAGCATCTCGGGCCAGCTCAGCCCTTTGAAGATTGGCACGACCAGCTTTTCGATTTGGAGGTTGAAGTCGACGCACCATTGAAACTTTGCCCGATCCAACAACTGAACGCCCAGCAATAAGGGCAGCGTGGCAACGGCTCCCCAGAAGATCGATGATAACCATGGCCATTCAAGAACCTTGGCCAAAGGTTGATCGCGATCGAAGAAGCCGGTGAACAAAGCCAGGATGATCGCGGCGATTCCCAAGCCCAGTTCGACCAACAAGACCAGCGTGTGTAGTCGGCCCCGACTGAACTGGGGCATTGTCATCTCTGAAGAATCGCTATCTGCT
Organism: uncultured Pirellulaceae bacterium; assembly: GCA_964583205.1. Lineage (GTDB taxonomy): Bacteria > Planctomycetota > Planctomycetia > Pirellulales > Pirellulaceae > CALMEE01. The sequence goes on from CAZOXC010000061.1 coordinate 8,040, forward strand.
TCAGAGGGTTGGGGCAAAATTTCATTTGGCGAATTCACTGAAGATAGATCATCAGCCAATTCGCCGTCCTGTGACTGGCGGATAGGTGACTGGCGGATAGGTGACTCGCCAGTAGATTGCGAGCCAGCAGGTTCTGGTCGAGGCGATTCAGATTCCAACCGAACTCCTCAAGCTATTTAGCTTCCAGTCCCCATGCTTCGATGATGGCGTCAGCACCGGGAGTCAATTCGCGCAGTTTATTGGCGATGACTTCTTTTTCGGACTTGCTGGCCTTCTCAGCGCGTTTTTTTAGAAATTGAACTTTCACTTTGCGGTGACGGCGTCTGCGTAACTCGCGTTGTCGCTCACTGGCGGGCATTGAACTTACTCCTGAATCAAAATTTGAATCGCACATTCTAACCGACTTGGAGATTCTGGGCAACGAACGAAAAGCCCTCTGATCGCGGTTCTGTTGGATTGAGCGTGATGGATTGCGGGTTTATGCCGGTGGCGAATTTGCCGGAAATATGCGAGTGACCAGGGGTCGTAGTTCCGAACACAGAAACGCCGACCCGGCCACGCAGATTAATTCGGGCGAGTCCACCGACTGGATGGCGGATTGCCAAGCCAGTTCAGGCTGGTCCTCGATCCGTAAATCTGGATGGGGAACAGTATCCGCAATGGATTGCGGGTTGGCGGCTCGAGGATTCGTTTGAAACCGAGTCACGATGACTCGATCAAATTTATGAAACAGGCGGCGAGTGATTTTGGGAATATCCTTGTCCTTGCTGACGGCGAAAATCAGCGTAGACGAGGCGAAGTTTCCGGTCTGCTGCAATTGGCTCAGCATTTCCGCCAGTGCATTTGCCGAGGCTTCGTTATGGGCCATGTCCAGCAGCACTGAAACTGCCTGGCGGCTGACCGAGGTTTCGATCAGCTCGCAGCGTCCTTTCAGTCTGGCGTTGGCGATACCGGATTGAAGCTGGTCAAGGGTAAAGCGGTTCTGAAAAATTTCCAGTTGCAAAGTCGCCAGCGCCACGGCTGCGTTTTCGGCTTGATGTTGACCCAGCATGCCGGGCGTTACGCCGTCGATGGAAAACTCCTTGCCGTCGATGGATCCGAACACTCGCAGGGTTCCTTGATACTCGTAATCAAAATCCTGGCCCAGTTGGAAAATCCGAGCATGGTTTTGCTCAGCGACTTGATGGATCACATCGCGTGCCAAGTCGGCCCGCACACCACAGATTACCGGAACGTTCGGTTTGATGATGCCGGCTTTTTCACCAGCAATTTTGTCGAGAGTGTTTCCGAGTTGGCGTGTATGGTCGAGGCTGATATTGGTGATTACGCAGGCCGCAGGTTGGCAGATGTTGGTCGAGTCCAGTCGTCCACCCAGACCGGTCTCCAGAATTGCCCAGTCAGTTGTTTGTCGAGCGAAGTGCAGGAGCGCGGTGGCGGTTGCCATTTCAAAAAACGTTGGCAGGCGGTATTCGTCCTCGTCCTGCAATTGTTCATCGATGGCTTCAACCGCAGTTCGAATATCGGCCAGCACGCTGGCCAGCGCTTCGTTGCTGATGGGTTGGGCGTTGATTACGAATCGTTCATGAATGGACTCGATATGCGGAGACGAGTAGACTCCGGCCCGCAGTCCAGCCGCCCACAGGCAATTGCCGATGAAAGCTGAAACGGAGCCTTTGCCCTTGGTCCCGGCAATATGAATTGTGGGGAGTGTTCGCTGGGGTTCACCCAGTCGCTGCATCAGCAAGCTCATCGCTCTGGACTTGAACGAAAACCTGCGGGCGGTGGTTTTTTCGTAATTGATGCGTCCGAACAGGAAATCCAGCTCGCGATCAATCGTCGAAATTTTTGCGTCCATTAAACCGATCTCTTTTCAGATTCGCAGCCTGATCGAGGGCAGGAGAAAATGATTCTTGTTCTGGCGGGTAACCGATGGTACCGAATTGTGGTTTTACGAGGTGAAACGCCGTGTTTGCTC
>CAZOXC010000062.1:0-9910 GCA_964583205.1 uncultured Pirellulaceae bacterium
GAACCGCTCGATACGACGAGCTCGATGCACGACGGTTTTGTCTTCTTCACTCAGCTCGTCAACACCCAGAATCGCGATGATATCCTGCAGCTCGCGATAACGTTGCAGAGTCGTTTGGACTCGTCGAGCAATATCGTAGTGACGATCACCAACATACTGTGGATCAAGAATACGGCTGGAAGAAGCGAGTGGATCAACCGCAGGGTAAATTCCTTTTTCCGAAATCGACCGTTCCAGATAGAGGAACGCATCCAACTGGCCGAACGCGGTTGCGGGGGCCGGATCAGTCGGGTCATCCGCCGGTACATAGACCGCTTGAACCGAAGTGATCGCGCCTTTGTTGGTCGAGGCGATTCGCTCCTGCAGCGCACCCATTTCGGTTGCCAGAGTTGGCTGATAGCCGACCGCCGAAGGCATACGACCCAGCAACGCGGATACTTCTGATCCTGCTTGCGAGAAGCGGAAGATATTGTCGACGAACAGCAGAGTGTCCGCACCCGTTTGATCACGGAAATACTCGGCCATGGTCAATGCCGAGAGTGCTACACGCAAACGAGACCCGGGTGGCTCATTCATCTGGCCGAACACCATACAAGTTTGTTCGATAACCGATTTTCCGGTATCACCGATCTTGGTTTCCTGCATTTCCAGCCACAAGTCGGTACCTTCACGAGTACGCTCGCCCACACCCGCGAATACTGAATAGCCACCGTGCGAACTGGCGATACGAGCAATCAGTTCTGTCAGAATAACGGTCTTGCCCAGACCGGCACCGCCGAACAGTCCGGCTTTACCACCACGCACGAAAGGTGTGAGCAGGTCAATTACTTTAATTCCGGTTTCAAACAGCTCGGTACTGGTCGAGAGGTCTTCAACCGCGGGAGCTCCACGGTGAATTGGTCGAGACTCGGTGGCTTTGACTTCACCGCGACCATCAACTGGTTCTCCCAGCATGTTAAACACTCGGCCCAGCGTGGCGTCGCCAACGGGTACCGTTACTGGAGCACCGGTGTCGACACAATCCTGGCCACGGACAATTCCGTCAGTACTTCCCAGGGCGACGCAGCGGATGCGACCGCCACCCAGGTGCTTGGAAACTTCTCCGGTAAGCGTTGAGGTTTGGTCACCGGATTTGACTGCGATCGTCACAGCATTGTAGATCGCCGGCAGTTTGTCTTCAGGAAATTCGGCATCGAATGTCGAGCCGATCACTTGCGTGACTTTACCAATGTGAGTTGCCATTTTTAATTCCAGGTAGTCTTTTTCAGTTTTATGAATATTTGTGAGTTATTGATTTAGGATTCCATGGCTTCCACGCCACCGATGACTTCCATGATCTGGTTGGTAATCTGTGATTGCCGTGCGCGGTTGTACGTTCTGGACAACGAACGAATCATTTCGTTGGCGTTTTCTGTCGCACTTTTCATCGCCACCATTCGAGAAATCTGCTCGCTGACCGCGGCGTCCAGAAAACACTTGAACAATTTGACTTTGAACGAGGTCGGTACGATTTCTTCCAGAATACTGGCGGCCGAAGGAATGAACTCGTACAACGAATCGCCATCTGTTTTGGCGGGTTTTTCATCAGTTGAATCGCCAGTATCGAGCGAGCCCAATGGCAGCAGCGTTTCCACGGTGGCAATCTGGCGGGAACTGCTGACGAACTGAGTGTAAATCACATCCAGGCGATCGATTTCTCCGGACTGATATTGGACCAGATAGTTTTGGGCGATCTCGTCGACTTGTTCGAACAAAGGCTGATCGTCGAATTGTGTGAATTCCTGATCGGTTTCCACGTTGCGAAATTTGAAACCAGAAATTCCACGTTTGCCGGAAACGTCCACCGTGACTTTGCCGGAGACCGCTGCGGCCAGCTTTTCGCGTTCGATCATGGCCATGCGAATCACGTTGCCGTTGTAGCCGCCACACAGTCCGCGATTGGCGCTCAGCACCAGTTGCCTTGCGTTAGTGACGGTTTCTCGAGCATCCAGCAAAGGGTGGCTGACCTCCAGGCCGGCGTTTGCCAGATCGCTGACCACTCCGTTGATGCGGCGAGTGTAATCGTCTGCGGCAGTTGCTCGATCCATGGCTTTTTTAAACCGCGCGGTGGCGATCAGCTCCATCGTCCGCGTAATCTTTTTGATATTGCGAACCGACTTGCGTCGTTTGTCGAGTGCTCTGGGATTGGCCATGGTTGGTCAACTAAAGTTCGGTTTAACTATTCTAATAAATTCAAACAAGCAAAATTCAAGCAAGGCTCGCGTTGTCAGAGCGAGCCGTTACTCAACTATTTACTGACTTTGAACGACTGATTGAATTCGGCCACAAGATCTTTGACTGCTTGAGCCGTTTTGTCATTGCGCTTCTTAGCGTTTTGGTCGTTCTTGTTTTCGTCAATAAAATTCCAAATATCCTGCTTGCGATCGTGCAGGAACGTCAGAAATTCTTCTTCCCATCGTCTGATGTCGGGAACCGGAATCGTGTCCAGCAGGCCAGTTGTACCGGCATAAACCAGAATCACCTGATCGACGACATTCAGAGGCTTGTACTGACCCTGCTTGAGCAACTCAACCATCCGGTAACCGCGATCAAGTTTGGACTGGGTCGCGGCATCAAGGTCCGTTCCGAGTTGAGCGAAGGCTTCCAGTTCGCGGAAGGCTGCCAGGTCAAGTCGCAAACCACCGGCGACGTTACGCATCGCCCGAATTTGAGCTGCACCACCCACACGAGAAACGGAAATACCCGCGTTCATCGCCGGGCGGACACCCGAGAAGAACAAGTCGGGTTGCAGGTAAATTTGACCGTCCGTAATCGAAATCACGTTGGTCGGGATGTAGGCGGATACTTCGCCCTCCAGTGTTTCAATGATGGGCAGCGAGGTAATCGATCCGCCACCCAGTTCGTCGTTCAGTTTTGATGATCGTTCCAGCAGCCGACTGTGGCAATAGAACACGTCACCAGGGTAAGCTTCACGTCCAGGAGGACGACGCATCAACAACGACAGTTCGCGGTAGGCAACCGCTTGCTTTGACAAGTCATCGTAAACGATCAGGCAATGCTGTCCGTTCCACATGAACTCTTCGGCCATCGCGGTTCCTGAATAGGGAGCGATGTACTGCAGTGGAGCAGGGGTACTGGCGCCCGAAACGATCACGGTCGTGTAATCCATTGCGCCGACATCGTTGAGTTCCTTGATGACTCCGGCGACGCTACTGTCCTTTTGGCCAATCGCGATGTAGAAGCACTTAACGCCCGAGTCTTTCTGGTTAATGATCGCGTCCAGAGCAACCGCAGTCTTGCCGGTCTTTCTGTCACCAATGATTAATTCACGCTGACCTCGACCAACAGGAGTCATGGCATCCACGGCCTTGATCCCGGTTTGCAGAGGTTCGGTCACCGGTTGTCTTTCGGCAACGCCAGGTGCGATGACTTCGACAGGGCGAGTCTTGGAAGCGTTGATGGGGCCTTTTCCGTCGAGAGGATTTCCCAGCGGATCGATCACCCGGCCAACGACTTCATCGCCGACGGGTACCGAAAGCAATTCGCCCAGCGCTTTAACCTGGTCACCTTCGTTAATCTTCAGGTAGTCACCCAGGATGATCACCCCAACACTGTTTTCTTCCAGGTTGAACGCGAGACCGATGATGCCCCCGGGGAACTCGACCATCTCACCGGCAGCGACGCCAGTCAGGCCATGTACACGAGCAATACCGTCACCAACTTCCAGCACGGTACCGACTTCGCGAACATCAATTTCGCTTTCGTACTGCGCGATTTCCTGCTGGATCACAGAAGCGATTTCGTCAGCACTAAATTTCATGGATGTCCTCGTTTAACTTTCAATGTCTCGTTCGTTTGCACTGATCGCTTGCCGATCAGTGAAATTTTCCAGCACTGATCGCTTGCCGATCAGTGAAGTTGTCCAGCACTGATCGTTTGCCGATCAGCGACGGTAGCTACGCATCGATGGCAAACCGATCGATGGCAGATTTGATTTCCTGGTTGGCCTTGTCGATGGCCGATCGTCTGACTTGTCCCAACTGGTTGGCCAGACTGCCGTCGAACACCGTGTCGCCGACTCGAATGACCAGACCGCCGATAATCGACTCGTCAATTTCCACAGATAGATTGATTTCGCGTCCCAGCATTTGTTTCAGTTGCGAACTGACTCGTTGCTTAACGTCGTCACCGACTTCCTGGGCGGTGACCAGCGTGGCATCCACTTTGCCCGTCATTTCGTTATGGATTTCCTGGGCGGCCTGGTGCACCGAGGTCAAACAATCGAATCGATTTTTGCGGCACAGGACCTTGATGAAATTCAAGAATTCCTTGCTGGCTTTGCCACCGAGTGCTTTGTCGAGCAATTTGGCTTTGCCTTCAAACGCTACTCGTGGAGATTCCAGCGTTTGTCTGAGCTTGGGAATTTTTGGAAGTACATCGTTGACCAGCGAATCCAATTCGCCCAACAACGCTTCGGTTTTGCCAGCGGGTTGCCCAACACCGATCAGCGCCTTGGCATAAACATTGCCCAGGTATTGCCGGTCGGTATCGAAAACCGTTGGATGTTCTGTCGCGTTATCCATTTGAATAAACGGTTAAGGGGAACGGGTTAGTTATTGGAAAACTGGTTGCTTTGCGAGAAGCGTTTCAACGACTCCTCGATCAACTGGGCATGCGAGGACTTGTCGAGTTCCTTGCCAATCATGTTTTTGGCGAGGACCACTGCCGAGTCCACACTTTTTTCTGCCAGGTCACGAACTGCCTGATCTTTGGCGGCATTGATTTCGGCAATCGCTTTTTGACGCTGGCGATCGGCTTCTTCTTTGGCCTCGTTCAGGATCCGTTCTTTGGCGCGGTTAGCTTCTTCTTTGGCTTCAGCCACCATTCGATCTGCCTCATCACCAGCGGCCGCAAGCTTTTCCTGGTATTGAGCCAGGCTGGCCTGGGCTTTGTCGTTTGCCTGTTTCGCCGAGTTGATATCGTCAGCGATACTTTTCTCACGAGTTTCCAATCCTTGCATGATCGGATTCCAGGCAAATTTCCAAAGGATCAGTATGGTGATCAGGAATATCAACAAGCTGAACACCATTGTGTCCAACCGGAATTGCAGTGGCGGATCCGCAGCGGCGGCCGCCAACAGCATGTCGAATTGGGTTATCAAATTGACCATCGGTTTCCCTGAATGCGAAATTCAAATGAACTGCAGGTGAGTCGAGTGTAAAACGCCACTCGAACCAACCACCAGTTAGCCGACGAATAAACCGAGCAGAATCGCTGCAAAGGCTGCACCTTCAATCAGGGCCGCAGAAATAATCATCGCGGTCTGAATCTTAGCGGCCATCTCTGGTTGGCGAGCAATCGCTTCGCAAGCGGTACCACCAATGCGACCGATACCAAGTCCGGCACCGATTACAGCCAAACCTGCACCGACGGCTTTCAAACCTGGGATCATTGGGGCGGCTTCATCTTGAGCGATTACCATTCCATCGACGGGCGTTTGTGCTGAAGCAGGCATGCAGAACAGGGCCGATCCGAGCAACACCAAAACAATTGGTACGACTTTAAACATCTTGAAAAATCTCCACGTAAAGTTTTTGAGTTCTAAAGTTTGAGTTTATAAATTTGATCGAAGTCGAATTCAGACCAGGTCTTGATACAAAACCTAGTGAGGGTGAATCGCGGCTCCAATGAACAATGCAGATAAAAATGTGAATACGTAAGCTTGAATAAATGCCACCAGCAATTCCAGCACATTGATTGCCAGGGAACCGCCCATCGCCGCCGGTATGACGACCCCGGCAAGAGCACCTTGCCCCCAGACGACACCGATAAATCCAACGAACACCGCCAGTACCAGGTGGCCGGCAAACATGTTCGCGAACAAACGAACGGCCAACACCAGGTGTTTGACAAACAGTCCGAAAACTTCAATCGCCCAAATCATGGGAATCAGCAAGACTGCCATCACTTTGGGCATTTCAACATGCGGGGCCTGAGCCAGCCAGAATTTGACAGCCCCCAGTTTCTTCATACCAGAGAACATCACGACGGCGAATGTGCCAAAGGCCAACGAAGCCGCGATGCTCAAGTTTCCGGTGGGCGTTCCAAAAATTGGAATCATGCCCATCAAGTTCATGAACAGAACAAAAAAGAAAATGGTCCACAGGAAAGGCAGAAACCGATTGGCATCTTCCGATCCAATCGCCGGCTTGGCAACTTCGTCGCGGATGTAAACGACTCCCGCTTCCAGCATGTTCCAGAGCTTGCCCTTGGGCGCGTCACCACCCTTCATTTTCTTGCCCAGCCAAATAAAGACCGAGCAAACTACGATCGCCGCGATCAACTCCAGCACAATGAACTTGGTCGGTTGGAACGTGACCGGCCCCACGAACTCCTCAAGACCCTTGGGAGCAGCAACCATTGGCTGCTCGTCGGTATAGCCCAGAGGATTTGGGATAGGGATTTTAAAGTAGTCCTTCTCATCCGGCAGTATTCCACCTGGCAGATGAAAGTGATCCTGATCTTGTACGTGTCCCAGCAGATGATCCGGGCTCAAATAGTGATCCATGGGGTCACCGTGTTCACCGTGCCCATCACCGTCACCATGCCCATCACCGTGATCGTGCCCGTGGTCTTCATCGTGATCGTCTTCAGGCTGGTTGATCGGCGAATTGCTGGGATCGTTCGAGCTGTTTTCGAATTTTGGATATGTATGGGTCATAATTTCTCAACTAGGAATTTTTGCTCGCAGTCGAGGATGAGTTGGATGTGTCAAAAACCGAACGATAACGTTTGAGGTGCAAACAAAGGTCGGTCAGCAAGCCAACAAAATAAAACAAAACGACGAAGTAGGCCATGCCGAGTTCCAGCCAGGGCGATTCTGTCAATTTCAGGTAAGTCAACATGGCGATCGGGACACCAACCCGCACTACCGAAGATGACAAGAGTCGAGACACGATGAACATTTCACCCGTAGGGTACTCGCCCAGTACCTGCCCCAGAATTGCTGCCAGCAAACAAGCCACAAAAGCCAGTGTAATCGGGATCAAACGGTCCGATCCGTTCAGCAGAACAGCCGCCAGGCAGGTCAATGCGAAAACAGAAAACAGAACCACCAACAAGATAAGAATCTGGCTAAGCAGCGAGAAGCTGGACCCATTGGATTGGGCGTCAGTTTGTTGGATCGAATTCGATTCGTTGGCCGCTGACATTTGGCGAACTGGCGTTGATTGCCGTGTTGGTTGTGGTTGTCAATAAAATCGTTGGTCTGCGAAGGCTTCCGGCTTCCTAGGAAGCTCCGGTTTCTTCTTCGTGATTTGAATCTTCAGATGATGTTTGCTGATTCGGCACCTGCTGGTCATTTGACGGACGATTGACAAACTTGATCAATTGCCAAATCCCTGACGCCATGCCCAGGCAAAGTCCAATTATCGTGAACAACGGTATCGTTTTCAGGTACGAATCCAGCCAGTAGCCCGGCAGCGCCGGCAAGACCATCACTAATGCGATCGTCGTAACGGTGGAACCTTGCTCAATTGCCTTGGCGATCGGAGAACGGTCGTCGATCGGCGATTGGGTCAATGCAGGGATTCCCAAGAGAGTACAGAACTCGAAAACTGAAAATTGCCCGGTCAAAATTCAAACCGCAGGTCAATCTAACCACGCAAAAAATAGCGGTCAACCGACTTTGGGAATTTTTTCACAAAGTTGTTAATGAACCGAGAGCAGTGCGACCTTAATCCGCCAAGGTCGATCGAACAATCCTGGGCAAGCGCTGGCTTGATAGAATTCTGCCCAGCTTGCCCATTGATTCCATTCAAATGGCTACCCAGACAGCCCGGCAGGAATCTCCGATTTGGCCTTAAACTACGGTATTGCAATGGTTTGCGAGCCTTTGCTTGATCCAATTTGGAACTTTGCTTGTTGTGGAAAATCACTCCCCTGATTAACATATAAGGGAGCAAGATGATCGACATCGCAGGCAGTTTGAGGCAATTTGACAACTGCGGTGAGGCTATCTACCTGAGACAAAATGCCGCATCCGATCTTGGCCTTGGCCGGCGCTTTTGACCAAGCGCATCCTGACCCATCGATCAGAATTCTGTTCTGGTTTGGGCTCAGTCACAATTTACCAGCAAGTTGGCAGGGAGCTAACCTTTACGCCCGTGTTGACGAGATGGATTTCTTTGGGCCAGACATGAACAAAACCGCTGGCAGGCGGAGGCAAACTGTCAGCGAAATTTGGAGATCGAATTTTGATTACCGCTTCTTCACTTCGTTCGCATACTTCCAAAGATCTCGCGCAGATGGCCAAACAAAAGGGTGTTCCCGGTTGGCATTCGATGCGCAAGGAAGACTTGGTCAAAGCAATTCTGAAAATATCTCGCGCTAAAACTCGAGCGACTTCCGGTTCGGCGTCCAACGGCAAATCGACTCGAGGAGTCACGGATGCTCGCAAAACGGCTCGGTTAAAGTCGGCTGACAAGCCCTCCAATGGAAAAGCGAAAGCTCGCAAAGCGCCGGTTCGAAAAGTACGTGCGAACTCGCGAATCGTGAAAGCGATCCGCGAACAAAACCAGGAGCGACAGCGACAGAAGGATCTGGCTCGTTTGTACACCGAGGGCGAGCCGGTTCGTGATGGCATCATCCTGGTTGTCCGCGATTCCTATTGGCTGCAGGCTTGCTGGTCGATTACGCCAAAGACAGTTCATCGTTGCCAGGTGGCTCTGGCCGAACTCTGGCATAAGGCCAATCCGGTGATTCGCTTGTTGTCGGTTCGAGATCGCGGAGCCACGCACGGTTTCGAAGAGATTGTTCGCGACATTCCCATCCACGGTGGTGTTCGGAACTGGTATATCGATGTGGAAGATCCACCCGGTGAATTCCGGGTCGCGCTGGGTTATCTGACTGACTGTGGCAAGTTCCATCTGGTCGCCAAAAGCAATATCGTGGAAACTCCTTTCCCGGGCAAAGTGGATGCCATGAAGGGTCATTGGGACGATATCGCCGACAATCACCAGAAGTTTTTTGCACTCAGCGGTGGTTATACGGAAGATCGCTCAAATGACGAACTGCGAAACGTGTTCGAGCAGCAGTTGCAAAGACCGATGTCGACACCTTCCATGGGGCATGTCTCCTCCTCCAGTCATATGGGCAATCTGGAATTCCAGGTGGATGCAGAGATGATTGTATTTGGATCAGTTGATCCGCAATCGACCGTGACGCTGGGGGGCGAACCAGTCAAAATCAAGGCCGATGGCAGCTTTCGCGTTGAAATGTCGATGCCCGATCGTCGTCAAGTCCTGCCTGTGGTGGCTTGCAGCCGCGATGGTTCGCAACAACGTACCACCGTGCTGGCCATCGAAAAGAACACCAAGGTACTTGAGGCGGTGAACTGCGAGCCGGAACAATAACTGGCTTGCCCGCGGCGTGCGGCAAGCTTGACAATCATTCAGCAAAATGAAACAAACACAACCGACCCAACGGGTCGGTTTTTTGTTTGGATAGTGCATGAGCCTGCTTCTTCAAGTCAGCCAGATCACCAAGTATTTCACGGATGAACCACTCCTGGATGGTGCGTCATTCGAAATACGCGCGGGCCAGCATGTGTGCCTGGTGGGCCCCAATGGTTGCGGCAAAACCACGCTGGTCAAAATCATCTGCGGCGAAGAGCAAGCCAATTCGGGCGAAGTCAATCTGACCTCCCGAGTCAGTATCGGTTGGCTCAAACAAACCACCGAATTCGAATCGGGCACCACGGTTTGGGATGCCGCTCGAGCCGCTATGCAGCCCTTGATCGACATGCTGGAAGCAGCCGATCGACTGGCAAATGAAATCGCCGAAACCACAGACCCGGCTGAGCAAGCCAGAAAGTCCGAACAGTTTGACGAGCTGCAAACCAGTATTCAAC
>CAZOXC010000063.1:0-9896 GCA_964583205.1 uncultured Pirellulaceae bacterium
GCATCCGAAAACTCTTGAGGAACCGTCATGATGTAGTCTGAGCCAAACACACAACCAATTCGTTCCGGGTCGATCTTTCCGATTTCGATGCCCGAATTGCTGATGGCCCATTGGGCGGCCGCGACACCCATCTCGATCTCGCGGCACATTAGCTTGAGACCTTTCTTGATACTCCGCTTGGTCATCTTTTCCAAGGGACCAAAATCATCGATATGGCCGGTAAACGCATGCGCCTCGCCGCCAATCGAAGTGGGTAGCTTGCCAACTGGAATCCGCTGCAAATGGCCGACGCCGCTTTTCCGTTCGCGCAAACAATCAGACAAAGATTCAATTCCAATTCCTAACGGACTGATCTGCCCTATTCCAGTTATGACAACGCGAGTTCGGCTCATATTCGTTTGATTCGATCTACCAGTGATCGTTTGGTGGGAAGTTACAGATTTCTGCCGAAATTTTCCGGCAAGACTCAGTGTAAATTAGGTTGGGGAATTCGATAAGGCAATGGGAATCACGACTTTGCAGCTTGTTCAGCATCTGGCTGGCGATCATCGGGCTCTTTTAAGCGTCCGTAGACCAACAAAATTACGCCCATTAAAACGCAAAATGCCGAAACCACGGAAACTGGGCGATGCAGAACTTCCGGCCCAGGTTCAATAAAAAATGCTGCCAAAAACCCGGCTGGCGCAATCAGCAGAAACACGGAACCGACTTTCTGCATCCGGCGAAACTGTGGTTCCTCGCGCCAGGTTAAGTAGCCGCCGATCAGCAAGTTGGCGAGTGCTGAAAACAGGATATAAACGTGTGCCGAACGTCGCATCATCCGCTCGCCATGGTCGATCCGCCCCTCTTCGAAGGTCAGGGCCATGAATACTCCGGTGGCCAAAAATACGAAAATGAATGCCAAGCCCAGGCGAAAATGTAAGCGTCTCATGCCAACAGTTTACTCAATCCAGCATGCGATCTAAACGCCCGCAACCTTCTAAAAGCCAAGCAATTTCCAACGACCGGGGCACGCTCCCCAGACGATTTCCAAAAAATTTCCCAGCTTCCAACAGCTTTCCATTGACAGTCTAGGGGAAGCTGATAAAACCTTCCATAGGCAAACTATGGGAACATCAAACCGGCGTCACAAAAGGAAATCTGGATGGTTCAGCGAAAGAAAAATAACGGCCTGTTACCGGGCAGCCTGGAGATGCTGATTCTGCAGTCGCTCAAATCAGAGTCTCGACATGGATATTCGATTACTCGTCATTTAAAGGACGTGAGTCAGGACTTTCTGGAGGTCGAAGAGGGGTCACTCTACCCGGCTCTGCATCGCCTGGAGAAAAAGGGATTGATCAAGGCGCATTGGGGCAGCAGCGAATCGAATCGGCGAGCCAAGTTTTATCAGTTGACGGCCGCTGGAAAGAAACAGTTGAAAATCGAAGCCGAATCGTGGCAAAAAATGTCACAGGCGATCGAGCAAGTATTGAATTTTGAATTAAGCGTCCAATCCAATTAAAACTGACATAACGATCGCTCAACGGAGAATCGAAATGAATACAGCACTACAAAAATTTTCAACCAGCATCTTCAGCTTCGAAAGACTTGGATTCAAAAGCGCTGATGCAATCGATGCTGACATTGATGACGAACTCAATTTCCACCTTGAATGCCGCACTGATGAACTGATAGCCGCCGGCCTCGACACCAACTCGGCTCGAACTCAGGCCGAACTGGAGTTCGGTTCGCTGGATAAAGTTCGCAAAAGCTGCCAACAGGTCGGCTATGGTCGCCGTCTGCTGCTCAGCAAAACAGCTTTTCTGATGTTGTTGGTTTTCTCTGGACTGACCGTCTGGCTAACTTACGCTCTGCTCTCACAGCGTTCTGCGAATATAGAACTGTTGGGTCAGCTACAGGCGGCCCACGCGAACTTGGCCAACCACAGTGGACCGGCAGCAGCAATTGCTCCTGAAATACTGAAAAACCAGGATCTGAAAGGCGTGATCAAAGACCAGGACGGAAATCCAGTCGAAGACGCGCAAGTGTTGTTGATCTATAAGAGCTGGCCAGGTGGACGTTTTCGCATGGAAAATCTGGCGACTCGTACAAACGCCCGCGGCCAATACAACTTTGAAAATGCCTACGAAAACTCGGGCGATACCGAATTCCTGGTGACGGCTATCGCCAAAGGACATTGCTTGACCAGCGAATACATTGAAAACAAACGAGGCGAAACCGTTTCATCCTTCGATTTCAATCTGAAAACTGCAACCAGCAAACAACTGAAGATCATCGGAAAGGACGGCCAGCCGCTGAGCGACAGCAACCTGATATTGGCCGGGCGAAAAACCGAAGAAGGCGAAGATCAGTTAGTGTATGCAGCGAGTTTCTCGAAAATTCATCAGTTGTCCACCGACGCAGACGGCACGATCGACTTGAGCTACTTCGCCGCTGGCGATACCGCCCTGCTCTACTTTGATTTTCTGGGTGAACCTTACGAACTGAAAATCGACGCTGCGACCGAACAGACGCTTGATTTTTCTGATGCCGGAAATTCGATCATCGGCCAAGTCAAAGATCAGGAAGGCAACGCGATCGCCGATGCCAAGGTACTACTGATTTTCAAGAGCTGGCCCAACAGCCGATTCCAAATGCAAAACTTCAATCTGGAAACTGACGACCAAGGGAACTTCAGTTTTCAGCCATCCTTCAAGGAAGGCGAGAATTGCGAGTTCCTGATTACCGTTATAGCCGACGGGTATTTGCTGACTGGCGACTACGTTGAGAACCCGGAAGGCAAACTGCTGGAGCCGCTGCAGTTCGAACTGGAAAAAGCGATTGAAAAATCGTTCAAGCTGGTCGATTCAACTGGCGATGCGATTGCCGACACTCAATTTTACGTGTCCTCGCGAAAACCCAAAGATCAGCCGGATTCTTCGATACTGGTTTATGGAGTTTCAGCTCGGCACGTGATGGTTTCGACCGACCGGGAAGGCCTGGCCAGACTGGATCACTTTGCCGATGGAGACTTGATCCAACTCACTGTGACCAGCGGATCTGAAACCAAAGAGATCGAAGTCGAAATTGACAATAGTGCGCAACAGACAATCGACATCAGCAAAAAAAAAGTGAAGCGATTCCGCTAGAACGCAGGGCCGAATTCTCATTGCCTCAAAACCACTCGCAATACAGCAAGTGGATCAAAGAGAATTCGGTTTCTTTTCGCACGGTCGACCCAACTGACGACGACTTCTCGGATCTGGCTGGTCTCAAAGAGATGATTGCGGATGCTCGCATCGTACAGCTTGGCGAACAATCCCATGGCGACGGAACTTGTTTCGAAACCAAAATCCGTTTGATCAAATTCCTGCACCAGGAAATGGGGTTCGATGTTCTGGCGTTCGAAAGTGGCTTGTACGATTGCCGCCGGGCCTGGCAAGCTTTTGAAGATGGGGAGTCGTCTCAGGCAGCCGCTGCGCAGGGCGTATTCGCGATTTGGACACAGAGCAAACAGACCGAGGAACTTTGGAAGTACCTTGGCAGTCAGGCAAATTCAGAATCACCGCTGGAATTGTGCGGATTCGATTGCCAATTCACCGCTTCAGCTTCTCGAGAAGATTTGCTGGAGGACCTTGAAGACTTGATCAACACTTTCGAATTGGACATTGAGCAAAACCAGCTTGAAAATCTTCGGATACAACTGAAACAGATTCTTACCGAGGACTCACAACGTCAGGACTTGAGGGTGCTACAGGAATCGATCGCCAGTTTGACCGCAGCTTGCCAACAGGTGCTGGACGGTCAGAGTCGCGAAAGCACTGATGCAAAACGGCTAAACTTCTGGATCCAAAATCTGGCGAGCATTCGCGGATTCGCTGAATATTCCTGGAGCGATTCAAGTGACGATTCGCATTTCCAAATCAGTGCGCGAGATCACCTAATGGCAAAGAACTTGTCCTGGTTGGCTAACGAGTACTATCGTGATCGCAAAATCATTGTGTGGGGCGCCAGTTTTCACATCATGCGAAACCCCTCGGAAATCGAAGTCCCCAGTGGTTTGGTAGACTACTCGAACATGGTTCAAATGGGTCATCATCTTCACGAGGAGTTCGCTGACGAATTGTTTACAATCGGCTTCACCGCCTTCCAGGGTTCAGCCGGTAACTGTTTTCGAGCTCCGTTTGCACTTCCCACCGCTCCCGATGGGACGCTGGAATTCATGATCGATGAGGCAGGGATCGAAAACGGCATTGTGGCGATGCCCGACAGCCAACGCCATGATTGGGCTGAAGAGAAAATCATGGCGCGCCCGCTGGGCTACACCTGGATGAAGGCCGACTGGGGGCGAATTTTCGACGCCATGGTATTCAACAAGGAGATGAAACCCAGCACGCGTTGATTTGGAATGCGATTAACGACGCTGGGCTTGAACACCGGCGGCGCTTCCGGCTGCCGTTGCGGTCGCACCGCGCTGGGCCGGACCCTTGTGTTCAACGAACAGCAAGGCATCGGCACGGCCTCGCGATTGGTTGAGCAACGAATTCAATCCCAGCAATCCGTTGGCATCCTGTGCAGGAGTTGCCACCACGCCGCAGCTCAGCAACATCACTTGATCACTGGGCCAGCGGAAACGCTCGTTGACTTGCCAACTGACCATTTGTGGAATTTGCAGGTCCACTGTTTGATTCGAGCCGTCTGCTGCAGGCACGTTCACGGCCACCGTCTGCAGACGCTCGACCTGATTGACATCACACTTGATAATCGCTTCGCAAACTTTTCCATCGATCGAATTCAATCCGGAGAACTCCAGTGAAAAACCTTCGTCCATCTGAGTCGACACGGGTTCGAAAGGAACGATCCCACCATTCAACCAGCGAATCGATTGCACGAAACTGACCGGCCGTTTGGAGGAGATATTGAATGCCTGCCCGTCATGCAAAACCACTTCGCCGCCACTGTGTTGCTGAAAATCGCTGCGGCGGCTGAGTTCATTCAACAGGATCGCAGCGTTTTCTTTGCTTAACATCCAGCCTTCGACTCCAGGCGCCTGAATATCAAACGGCTGCATTCGCGAGTAAGCGGTTTGACGCCACGAAGGTTTGGTGACGGTGACAAGTCGCAAACTTACAACTTCCAACCGACCCTGGTTGTAAACGAATCGATCGACAATCGACTTGATCTGAGCTTGAACCCGAGGAGTATGATAAACGCGCAGCTTGTCTTTACTGGCGCTGAGAATTCCCAGCGGTTCGTTGAACCAGATATCATGACCGGTTTCCATTGTGACCCAGTCAATCACCGCCTGTTGCGGGCGGGCCGAAGTTGTAATCCGATTCGTGTAAGGAGTGATATCGTATTCGCGCCACACCTGGCCGGCAGAATTCGGCAGTTCACGAATTCCGTTGGTGACTTGAGTGATCTCGTTGTTCACCTGTGGCTCTGCCGAAGAATCTGGAGTTGTCTCTTCGTCTTCCAGTGGCAACATTCCGGAAACTTGACGTATCACTGGTTGCTGAGTCGGTTGAACAAACTGCTGTGCAGCGTTTGGGTAAATGATTGGCTCGTTGGGTACATAGGCCGGGATCCGTCCAACTTGCGAGCCAGCAGGAATTTGATTCGGAGATTGAACAGCCGAAGCTGAAACCGATTGATTGGGCGCGCGATTGGGGCCAACCGGTCTCCAGGGTAAGTCAGTCGACTGACTGGCTGGGACTTCTGGCAGGCCGGATCGGCTTGGTTCATTAACTGTCTGTGCAGAAACTGACAATTGATTCATTGCCTGCAGGCACACGACAACCGTCCAAGTGGCGATCAGGATACAAAACCGTTGACTAAATTTACTTGTACAAAACGCCAACACATCCATCTCCACGATGTTCAATAGGTTTAAAAGGTCGCGGAGTATAGTGGCCAGCAAACCGGCAGGCCAATATCGATTTCGGTTGCAATTGGGGCATTTTTTGGTTGCAGAATCGATGTTCATTGAGATAATTAGACTACTCTCGAGTGGTAGATGCTTCGGCAAAGTTCCGCTAGCTGGTTTGGCACGATAGTGGCACCAGTCGATTCGACTGGCGGCCAGCACAGGTGGCGTTAGATTTAAGGGACAGCAGATTGGGCTGCAGTCAACGTTTCAGGGCAATTAGACAGGGGTTGGGTGCGTGGAAAAATCGTCATTCGATTCAACTGTCAAGGATTTGCTTGCAGGCTCAAAGGGCTTGTCTTCAAAGGGCTTGTCCAACTCCGAGCAAGATTCTGATTCGCTTGATCTGGTTGAACCGGGTCCACTGGATCAGGCCGATACGAATTCGTCTGACGGCCAACCGAATTCCAGCGTACTGGAATTTCTGGAACCGGCTCGCAAACCCAAACACTCGCAAACTGCCCGGGTAAAAAAGGATTGGGAGCGACTGCCCCGGATCAATTCTCGAACGATCGTTCCGACCTTGATGCATCAATTTCTGGGGCTCTTCCGTACCTGGGGGGTCAGCTTCTTTGCGCATGTTGTCATTCTGGTGACTCTGGGTTTGATCACTATCCAGATCGTCAGCAAAGAGTCGGTTCAGATCGTAGGTCAAACGATTCCCGTGGACGCGCTGGAGAATTTTGATTCCCAGGCAAATCTGCAAATCCAATCGACTGACAGTTCGCTATTCGAAAGTTCATCAGTTACCGTTCAGCCCAAATTTGACTCGGTCATTTTTGACGAGAGCGAAGCTCATATCGAAATAGCCGACAACATGGATGTCAGCAACATCCTGAACGGGCCGCGGTTCATGGCCAACCTCACCAACGAAGGCGCGGGGTTTGGACAAGCCGGTCAAGGGAACGGTGAAGGCGAAGGAGAACCGGCAAGTTTTTATGGTATCTCGGCCACCGGCCAGAGCTTCGTGTTCGTTGTCGATCGCTCGATGAGCATGGACGGACAAAAGTGGCTGTCTGCTCAAACGGAATTAATTCGTTCGATTTCTGAACTTTCCACAGAGCAGAGTTTTTTCGTGAACTTTTTCAACCATGAATCGACACCGATTTTCAACTTGAAGGGAAAACGGGAACGGCTACTGGTCGCCTCGCCGGAAGAGATCGAAAAAGCCCGAGAATGGATTTACGAGATTGGGCCATTTGGAAACACCAGTCCAATCGACTCGATGAAACAAGCATTGAGACTGAATCCTGACGTGATATTCCTGCTTTCCGATGGCATTTTTCGAGATGGGACATTGGAATACTTGCGATCTCACAACCAGGATCGGGGGACCGGCAAACCGAATATCGTTGTTCATACCATTGCTTATGGTGATCAGGCTGGCGCAGCTTTGCTTGAACAAATCTCTATCGAGAACGGTGGCAAATTCAAAATTGTTCAATAGATGGACAATTCTGCCTCGTTCTATCTCGATTTGGCGAAATTCGGCACTTCTCAGAAGTCGACAGGTATCTCACCCGGCAATCGCCGACTGCCAGAGTGACTGAGACGGTTAATCATTATTGACCGTGTTATGACAATCGAGTAGATTTTGAGTAGTAACAAGTTTGGAACATTGTTCCCCATCCGCGCTTGCTATCCTGAAGGATATCCTTCCCTGACGGAGCGGCGTTTTTTTATGGATGCGTTTTTATCTGGGTTAAGAATTGATCGGTTTCCGATCGGCAATCCTGCTTGTAAACAGAATTTAGAAACCAGGGAGTTGATTAATGTAGTAGTGGTTTGCAGAACCGCGATGGCGGTCAAGCCAATTTGTTGACGTAACGTCAACGGCCGGATCATTTTATTGAAGAGTGACTGGCCGACCGTTAGTCCGGCGGTGAATCGCGACTTGGTGAACCCAGGCGTGTGGATCCGGCGGTTTTTTGTTTTTAAGACCAAAATATTTGTACCCGAATGCCAGAGCATTGGGTTGTTGAGAGAGAATAAAAATGGACGCCAGTCAAGTATTGCGACTAGTGGATTCGTTTCATCGTGACAAGAACATCGAAAAAGAGATCGTGTTCGTAGCGATTGAGTCGGCGCTGATTTCGGCTGCGCGCAAACAGTTTGGCGAAGAGGCGGAAGTCCAGTTCACGATTGATCGGAGTTCCGGTCAGATCGCTGGCAATGTCGACGGGAACTCGATCGACTACGAAGAGTTGATTGGTCGGATCGGCGCACAAACTGCAAAGCAGGTCATCATTCAGAAATTGCGTGAAGCAGAACGCGACGCATTGATTGGCGAATTTCAAGAACAAATCAACGACATGATTACCGGCACGGTGCATCGCAACGAAGGCAGTGTCACGACCGTCAACCTGGGCGCAGTCGAAGCCATTCTGCCTCGCAGTGAACAGATTCCTGGCGAGCACCATAGTCCCAACGAACGGTTGCGAGCGCTGGTGACGGAAGTCAAGCCTCAGGGGAGTCGGGTCAAGGTAGTGCTGAGTCGAACTCGCCCCAAACTTTTGGAACGATTGTTTGAGCAGGAGATTCCGGAAATCAACGAAGGTGTGATCACGATCAATGCAATTGCTCGCGAACCGGGCCATCGCAGCAAGGTCGCCGTGAGCAGTATCGACTCCAAAGTCGATTGTGTTGGTGCTTGTGTGGGCGTACGCGGAAACCGGATCAAAAATGTGACGGACGAATTGGCGGGTGAGCGAATCGACATTGTTCGCTGGGAGGACGATGCCCAGGCGATGATTCAAAACGCCCTGCAGCCCGCCTCGGTCGACGAGGTCATTTTGTGCAGCATGATGGGCCGGGCCATCGTATTGGTCCTGGAGGACCAATTGAGTCTGGCCATTGGAAAACGCGGGCAAAATGTCCGCTTGGCCAGTAAATTGTGCGGTTGGGACATCGAAATCATGACCCACGAAGAGCTGGAACAGCAAATCGAAAGGGCCGTAGTCGGGTTCAGCGAGCTGGATGGTGTCGAGGAAGAATTGGCGAACCGACTGGTTGAAAAAGGCTATTTGTCATACGATGACTTGTCGGTGATCGAGCCCGAAGACCTGATGGAAATGGGCGAATTGACGGCCGAACAGGTGGATGCGATTGTCGATCAAGCCGAAGCCAAGGCCGAAGCTGCCGAAAAAGCTGCAGACGAAGAAAAACAACGGCGCCGCGCCGAACAGAAAAAGCTGGAAGCAGAACAGGTGGCTGCAGCAGCCGCCGCTAGTGAGGCCGCCGCAAACGCGGCAGCTAATGCTTCGGCGACGACCGAATCTGGACAGTCCCAAGCTGCGGACGGTCAATCACAAGATGAGTCCAGCGGGGATTCGGCAAAGCCAGATGAAGAAGCTGCTCAGAAGCAAGCTTCCGAGTCACCGACCAGCGAATAAACTACCGGATAACGTCGGTGAACCTGAAATCGCTTAGCGGCGTCAGGACCACTGAATAACACACAAAACAATGGAGTTAAACGATGGATAACAAGGACAGCTAAGATGAGCCTTGTTGCCCTGAAAAGACGGACTTGCACCAGAGTTGGCGCGGGTCTGAATAGAGCGGATTGTCCGCTAGTTGATACCTCCGACAGTGGAGCGATGCACATGATTCGCCCAGCCGTTGGGGGAATTGAGTGTAGAGAATTTGAATTTGAAGCAGATGGCCCTGCCGTAACAAAGGGCATTTGCCGACAGGAGAAGACCCCAGAGTGCCTCGCATTTACGCATTCGCGAAAGAATTGGGATTTGAAAATAAGAAGTTGCTTGATATCTGCGAAAAGCTGGGTATCAAGAACAAGGGGTCTGCGCTAGCCAGTCTGGACGGCGACGAAGTCGACCGAATCAAAAAGTTTCTTGCCGAAGGTCCGGCCGAATCCAAGACGTCGGATAAACCGGCTCCCGAAAAACCGATTGCGCCCAAGCGCGAGGATTCACTCGGGAAGCGAACTGGGTCAGTCAAAGTTCTGGATGGGCCCAAACGGAAAGATAAAGAC
>CAZOXC010000064.1:0-9885 GCA_964583205.1 uncultured Pirellulaceae bacterium
CTGTTTGCTCTGATCCCGTTTTTCGGGACGTCTTTGGTGTGGGCACCTTGTTGTATATATCTGTATTTTTTCGAGGGTCGGATGTGGCCTGCAATCTTATTGGCCATTTTCGGGGTCGTGGTGGTTTCGCAAATCGACAACTTGATCAAGCCGCTTGTGTTGCACGGTCAGTCGAATATTCACCCACTGCTGGCTCTGCTCAGTATTCTGGGTGGAATCAGCGCGCTGGGGCCGATCGGGATATTGGTCGGGCCAATGGTGGTCGCCTTTTTGCAGACTTTGTTGAAGATTCTGCGTCGCGAGATTCTCACGATGGATCGGGACGGCCAGACTCTCGCCGGGGAAACTTGATGACTTCGAGGCCGCGGTAATGTAGAATCTTCCTTTTAAATATTCTGATTGAACGTCAATCCTTACGAGCAAAAAGTATGATTCTGCAACAATTCGCCCCGATGGGGATTTACGAAATCCTTTTCAAATTTCTGGACTCCGCCGGACAATACATGGGAACCGAAGGTACTCATCCATGGGCACAAGGCTTCCCGCTTACCACGAAACTTCCCGAAGGTCCGGAACTTCCCTCCAGCGTCGAGTTTGACTGGAGTGACCTGAAGTATCCGCAAGCCAGCGGCAATGACGATTGTCTTCAAGCGGTCGTCGATTACTACAACCATTTTTATGATGCTGGAATCAGCAAAGAGAATGTTTGTATCTTTGCCGGCGGTCGGCCTGGCATCGCAGCAATACTTGCTTTCATGCAGCGCGATGTGCATGTCCTGATTGAAGAAACCGAATACACGCCCTACTGGGACATGCTCAAACTTTTCAAGCACGAGCATTCTTTAGTGCCCAGTAATCCCGACAATCAATTCCGGCCGTCATTAAATGACTACCAACAAATCGCCAATGGAGTGTCTGGAAATGTATTTGCCATCAAAAGCAATCCTTGCAATCCAACCGGCGTGACCTGGCGAGGAGACGAATTGCGAGCGTTCGTCGATTGGTGCTCGGAAAAGAATCAGGGAGCCATCATCGACGAGGCCTACGAGTTCTTTAATGAACAGGGTGCCGAAAGTGCCATGAAATATGTGCGCGATATCGACAATACCGACCTGTTTGTCATTGGCGCTGCTACCAAGGGTTTGCAGGCACCCGGAATTCGAGTCGGCTGGGTCGTGGCTGCGAAAGAACACATCGAAATCTTCCGCAACTATTCCTCGATCGGAATGGGCGGAGTTTCCAGACCTTCGCAACTGATCGCCACAAAGCTGCTGGAGATCGAACGAGTCACTCATGCTCGCCAGTCAGTCAAAGAGTTTTTTGACGAGCAGCGGAACAGATACCAGGCAGGTTTGACCGAACTTGGAATCGAATTGTTTACCGGCGATGGCGGATTTTATCACTGGGGTCGGTTGCCCGGAGGATTGACGGCTGCAGAATTCAATCAGCGAGTGTTCGAGCACAAAGCGGCGATCCTGCCCGGTACACTCTGCGACATGCATCGCCGGGGAAGTGATTCACCGATGGCCGACTGTATCAGGTTCTCGTTTGGACCAATATTGCCGGAAACCTACCAGCAGAACCTCGACATTATGCGGTCCTGCCTGGCAGTTGCCGAGACTATTTGACCGGTACTGCCAAGTTGAAGCCTTGATCCTTTACTGCTCGAAGTGCAAACCATGAATCAGAAAAACGATGTGAATTGGGATTCGCTCTCCGACGAAGATTGGAAGCAGCGACTCACTGAACAGCAGTACCGGGTCACTCGACAAGGCGGCACCGAACGTTCGTTTACCGGTGAGTACTTTGATACGAAGACGGCCGGCACCTACTCGTGTATTTGTTGTGGAACCCAGTTGTTTAGTTCCAAAGAAAAATACGATTCAGGTTCGGGCTGGCCGAGCTTCTGGCAGCCACTGAGCCAAGCTGCAGTAGAAACAGAAATGGAAGCTGATTATCGAGAGGAAGTTCATTGCGCGAAATGCAAAGCCCATCTGGGCCATGTGTTTCCTGATGGTCCCAAACCAACCGGAATGCGCTACTGTATCAACTCGGCTTCAATCAAATTGAACGAAGAGGACTCAAGCGATTAGGCCTCCACCGTTATCTGTTCTTCAACAGTCAACGCCTTGACCGAATCGCCGACCTTGATCGTGCCGGTTTCCAAAACAGTTGCCGTGACACCACCATGACCTCGCATGGCATTTAATGCGCCGGGAGAAATAGTCGTTTCCATTTTGGAACAGGGTGGGCAGCCACCCGTAATCAGAAAAGTGGCTTCACCGATTTGGATTTGCTTTTCTTTGAGCGATGTCAAGTTGATTCCGCTTACCAGGATGTTGCGACGAGTCTGTTGATGATCAACCGATTCAATTTGCAACAATCCAGCGACCACATCCAGATGTTCCTGCTGAATCAAGGTGACTTGGCGTTTGGAGTCCGCTTTGCCGTTGAATCGATCGCCAATTAACCCAGCTTCGAAATCGGCAACGACCGAGTCGACCAGTTCAACTGCTGAGTCCGAAGACGGTCGCAGTGCAATTTGAATAACGGTGCCTGGAAACGGATAGTTGTATTTTGGATCGGCCATAACACTTTGCCTGTAACTTAATTTATGGTGCATGCGAACTGTATTTTAATGGCTGAGGGCTGCAGCCGAGAAGGGATTGTTCATTAAATTGTGGATTGCATTTGTGAGCGGATCGTTTTTCACGAAAACATGCGGCAGCAATTTGGGAAAACGTTCCAGCGAGTCAATGAGTTCCTCTTCGTTCAAGGTCGGGCCTTTCGAGCATTCGAGCGACAAGATTAAAATGGATTCTAACGTTTGACGCCTTCAAATCTATTCGCCTGGCTGCGAATAGCGTTTGTAGAATCACATTTGTGATCTGACAGAAAACAAATAGCACTTTTCTTGGAGTTCAAACCCCTGGTAGACAAAGGGTTCGAGCTTGCTGTGTCGGATGTGAGGCAGGCGAGACGACTGATCGTCAGGATCAAACAATTGGACTCGATGAATTCCGAAATTGAAATTGACATTCGAGTGCTCGAAGGTAACAACTTGATCCATTGTTCTGTACCAGATTTGCTGCGGTGGCATACTGACAAAGACTGCAGGCGAACGAAGGAACACGGCGGGCAACGCCGGACGAATTCTGGTGGTTGTCCCAACTGGACGGCTAGTCACGTAGAGCGACCAAAAAAACAAACGACCGAAAAACAAAAAAGAACGCACCAGGAATAAACTCGATGGCGATAAAACCAACCAAGTATGTTTGGCGCAATGGCAAGATGGTCGATTGGCAGGATGCAACCTTGCATCTGATGTCACACGTTATTCATTATGGCTCCAGCGTATTCGAAGGACTTCGCTGCTATGAACTTTCCGATGGCAGTAGTGCGATTTTCCGATTGCAGGATCATATCCGTCGCTTGATGGAATCTGCCAAGATCTATCGCATGGAACATGATTTTAGTCAGGAACAGATTTGTGAAGCTTGTCATTCGATCATATCCGAAAACAATTTGACCAACGCTTACATCCGTCCGTTTATCTTTTTTGGTGAAGGTGGGATGTCGCTGAACCCGATTGGTGTGCCGGTTGAAGTTTGCGTGGGCGCATTCGAGTGGGGTGCTTACCTGGGCGAGGAAGGATTGAAGAACGGAATCGATGTTTGTATTTCATCGTGGAGCCGCACAACGAGTGCTTCGATTCCTGTCCTGTCGAAAGCTGGCGGGCACTACACCAACGCGACCTTGATCGTGGCTGAAGCGCAGCGCGATGGATACATGGAAGGGATCTCGGTCGGCGCGGACGGGATGGTCAGCGAAGGTTCAGGTGAAAATGTATTCATCGTTCGCGATGGAAAAATTTACACACCGCCCTTGTCCTCGGCGATCCTGGGCGGAATCACTCGCGACACTGTGATCAAGATTGCTGAGCAACTGGATTACCCGATCATCGAACAAAAATTGCCTCGAGAAATGCTCTACATCGCCGACGAAGTGTTTTTCAGCGGCACGGCTGCCGAGGTTACTCCAGTTCGTTCGGTCGATAAATTGCCGGTGGGTACTGGAAAGCCGGGCCCCATTACCAAAGCGATTCAGGATGTATTCTTCGGTCTGTTTGACGGACGCACTAAGGACCAGTGGGGCTGGCTGGATCATGTGAAGACGTCGGCCTAGTTTCTGTCCGGGCTGGGTTTCTGTCCGGGCTGGGTTTCCGGCCGGCGTTTCCCGATAAGTGCCAGCAAAGCCTTGCTGAGCCTGTTGGATCAACCTGTATGGATTGGGCTGGATTTGATAAAAAGTTGCATCCTTGGGAAGGAATCCATGGCAACTGTCATTCACGAAAAACCTGTCCACCGCTCACAAGATACTTCAAAGAAGAAGTGTGGGATTGTTGTTCGCGCATTACACAAAAGTGCGTCGATGTTTCTGTATCGGTTTTTTGAAAAGGTTGCGGCCGATGCTGACCTGCCTTATTACTCGGTGAACCACGTCGAGTCCGATGAGCATCAAGTTGTGCCCGAGATCGATCACAGCTTTTGTGTTTGTCCAGTTAGAGAATTTAATGCCGATCGATTTTCGGAATTTCAGAATCTTGACCAAGTAACACAGATTTGCCAGGTGCGGGATCCTCGCGACATGATTGTGTCCGAGTACTTTTCGTTTGGCTGGATCCACCCGGATCAAAACTGGAGCGAAGAAGACAAGAGCTGGCGGTTGGAAGTTCGCAAGATGTCGGTGGATGAGTACGTGATCAACCAACCGCAGTTTAGTTCCAATCCGCTGGAGGCAAAGTTCCAGACATTGTTGGACGATCAGTTTGCATCGAGTGAATTGCTGGTTGTCAAATACGAAACGATGGTAACGCAATTTTCTGCCTGGGTTGGACAAGTACTTCCGCCATTCGGTTTTCGCTGGCCCAGACTGCAGCGCGCTCGCTATGCCTGGCAGTATCGCAAAGAATTCGATACGTCGGGCGAGCAGATGACTCACAAACGTCGAATTACGCCCGGCGATTATCTTGAGAAATTGAAACCGGAAACGATTGAAATTCTGAATCAGCGTTACCGGTCGATACTCGATCGCTTTGGATATCTGAACAGTTAGACGGCGATCGTGCTTTGTCTCGCAGCGATTCTGCAGTGATTTTCCAGAATGGTTTTCTCGACCGACTATTCAACTTCTGGCAATTCTGTACCCAGCTTTTCCAAGTTGGTTCAAGTACCGAAGCGGTAAACTCGGGCGGGGCGGCGGGTACTGTAACCGGCTGAACAGCGGTGACTTGAAGTATCGAATTCTGTATGGGATACTGCGCGGCTTGGAAATGCCTGTTTTTTCGGGCAATTCGTTATCAAGCGTGCTTAATCAGATGTGCTTCCGTCGTCGGTTTGTTTCGGCTGATCAATCCCAGCTGACTTGTCTGACGCGGGTGAACAAGAAAGAAGGTTCATGCAATGGCAGATGTAAAGTCGATTCGCAACGTTGCCCTCGTCGGACATGGTTCGTCCGGCAAAACCACGATGGCTGATACGTTTCTTACGTTGACCAAGACAATCAGTGGCAGCCCCAGCGTTGATGACGGAACCAGCATCTGTGATTTTGATCAGGAAGAAAAAGATCATCAGTATTCAATCGAGTGTGCCAATATTCATTTCCAGCATGGTGGCAATCACTTCAATGTGATGGACACACCCGGCTACCCGGACTTTGTCGGGCAGGCCATTGGCGTTCTGCATGGAGTGGATACGGCAGTCATCGTCGTCAATGCCCAGTCTGGTGTTGAGGTCAATACTCGACGAGTCTTTCAGGAAGCTGAAAAAGCAGGTTGTGGTCGGATGATCGCCATCAACAAGATGGACGGTGACAATATTGAATTCGAGGCACTGGTTGCATCGCTGCAGGAGATGTGGGGTAACAAGTGCGTTTTGCTTAATGTTCCAATCGGTCACGGCGATGACTTTAAAGGTGTCGTGAGCACTTTGAAGGTCCCTGATGACACAGCAGGTGCCTTGATTGAGCCCAGCGAGATCAGCGAGCCTTTGCTGGAATCGATTATCGAAGTCGATGAAGCGGTGATGGAGCGCTATTTCGAAGGTACACCACCAACCGATGAAGAACTTTCTCGATTGATTGTTCAAGCGGTCAAGCAAGGCACTTTGGTGCCGATCGTTTGCTGTTCATCCAAAGCCAATATCGGACTGACCGAGTTACTGGATGCCATCAACATGTGCGGATTGTCACCGGCCGACAAAACGGTTTCTGCCACCAAGGGCGATGAGACTGTCGAAGTGACGGCCGACCCCGCAGGGCCACTGGTGGCTCAGGTTTTTCGAACTCGGATTGACCCCTTTGTGCAAAAGCTCAGCTTTATTCGGATTTATTCAGGGTCGCTGAAACGCGACGATAACGTGCCTTGCTCGACCGCTCGTAAAGGCGTGAAGATGAGCCAATTGTTGCGAGTGCAAGGTGAGCAGACCGAACAAATTGATTCTGCCGGTGCAGGCGATATCGTGGCCGTGGCCAAGATGGAAGATTTTCACACCGGCACTGTGCTGGGTGAACATGGTTTGCCAGAATTGGAATTTCCGACACCGATGGTCAGCCTGGCGGTTTCTCCCAAGAGCCGTGGCGACGAGACCAAGTTGTCTGGGGCTCTGAACAAGGTAGTCGAAGAGGATGCCACATTTAAGCTGGATCGTGACGTGCAAACCAAGGAATTGGTGATGACCGGTATGAGCGAACTGCACTTGAATGTGATTCAGGAAAGACTCAAACGACGAGACAAACTGGAAGTCGAAACCAAAGAACCGCGAATTGCATTCCGCGAGACCATTCAAACCGAATCGGATGGAATGTACCGGCACAGGAAACAGTCGGGTGGTCGTGGGCAGTTTGGTGAAGTTCACATTCGCATGTTCCCCTTGCCTCGCGATACCAATATTGAAGAGTACGCTACGAAGTCCCGTTTCTCGTCGATGAAGGAATTTCATTACGACGAGTCGGCGAATTTTCTGTGGGTGGATTCGGTCGTCGGTGGTGTGATTCCGGGCAACTTTATGCCGGCTGTCGGCAAAGGGTTTGCCGAACGTATCGTGGGCGGCGTTATCGCGGGTTACCCTGTTCAGGACGTGTGTGTAGAAGTGCACTTCGGTAAACACCACCCGGTGGACAGTAGCGAAGCTGCATTCAAAACGGCTGCTCGAATGGCTTTCAAGCAAGTGTTTGAAAAATCCACGCCCAGTTTGCTGGAGCCGGTGGTCAAGTTGGCTGTGACGATTCCTGAATCGAATGTGGGTGATGTGTATAGTGATATGTCGGGTCGCGGCGGTCGCGTTTCCGGCAGTGACTCGGCAGGAGGCAACTTTACTACCGTGAATTGTGAAGTTCCGCTGCGGGAAGTCACCACCTATTCACGCTCACTGTCCAGTATGACCGGGGGCATGGGAAGCTATACCATGGAATTCAGTCATTACGACGTGATGCCCGGAAATGTCATGCAGGATGTGATTTCGAAGGCTAAGGTAGAAGAGGAAGATGACGAATAGTCTTCCCTTTTCGAATTAAAATTGAAATACTAACGGCTCGTTCGCGGGCCGTTTTTTTTTATTGTTGAATTATGACTGATTACGAATACCAGCGCCACTACCTTTATCAGGACGATCTCGAAAAGCCGGATCCTGAAAAAGTCTGGAAGTGTGCTCAGGCTCATCGGGAACGGGTTACGCAAATTGCTCTGGGGACGGAACCTGCGCCAGGATCGCGACTGGCAGTAATGGGTGTCGGCAATGGAAACGACCTGGCATTGAAAGAGTTGGCCAAACACTTCGCCGAAATCCATTTGATTGATATCGATGGGCCGGCTTGCTGGAAGGGGCTCGAATTGCAGGGCATGACGCATCACGATGGAATCAAGATTCATGGTGGTGTGGATGTGACCGGCGTTGGGAACCGCTTGTCTGAACTGGGAGGAAAAGGATCTGATGCCGAGTACCAGCAGGTCATTAATATTCTGGAGTCGTTTCGACTGCCGGATTTGTCAGGCAAATTCGATACGGTGTTGAGCACTTGTCTGCTGAGTCAGTTGAATCACCATGCGATCGGTTGCCTGGGCGAGAGCCACGAGAAAATGTTGGAGATTCTTCTGGCCATTCGAATTGGTCATTTCAAGTTGATGCTGGATCTGTGTAAGCCAACAGGAACCGCCGTATTGATTTTCGACTTTGTCTCGTCAGGCACATTGCCAGGCATTGAAGGGTTTTCAGGAGAAGATCTGAGAATGCTCCTTGCCAAAGCGATCAAGCAGCAGAATTTTTTCCACGGCATGAACCCGATCATGATCAATGAAACGCTGGTCAACGATCCGCGGATTAAAGATGAGATCGAAGTTCAGGGCTCCGCTCCGCCCTGGGTCTGGGACACCAGCATGCGTCACTATGCAGTTACGGCAGTGCGATTCGCAAGGGCCGGTTCATGAACGATCTAGGCAAACGCCGAGTTTGGATGCATGTGCATGTCCCCAAGGCGGGCGGCTCGACATTGCGGCAGTTATTTAATCGCAGCTTTGGTGAAGGCTTTTATAACTCGACGTCGCTCCTGGAGACCAAACAGTACACTCGTGAAGATGTAAGCGAGATTGTCCGTTGCCATCCCTGGGTCCAGTGCTTTTGCGATCACAAGCTGTCGCTGGATCTGCCTTATGATCATGCCGATGCCGATGTGCGAGCCATTTGTTTTGTTCGCGACCCGGTGCAGCGCTTCGTTTCTCGATATTTTTTCCATCGACATTTTGAAGAAGTATCCAGCATCGCTCAGCGGATGTCATTCCGTGAGTTTGCCAAAGCCGAACTTGAAGATGAATACGCACATCCTCAAACGAACAGTCAGATATTCTTCTTGACCGGCGGTAAATCCAAGGTCGACCTGGAATTCATTGAGCAAACGATAGCGACTGGCCAGGTTCACTTGTTCCCTATCGAACGATTTGATGAGGCTTGTGTTTGTCTGGAGGCGCTGTTTCCTCAGGACTTTACGGACCTGTCTTATGTATTGGTCAATGTGTCGAAGAAGGACCAGCAGGTTCCCGAAGACGATTTGAATTTCGTCAAGGAATTTCTGGCCGCCGATAATCCTCTGTTTAGTCTCGCGAATCAACAGTTGGACCAGACGATCGAGCAAACTTTTGCGTCTCGAGCAGACTTTGAAGCGAAGTTGGCAGAATTCAAAGCGCTGTGTGAACGCAGATTCGACAACTTCCATCCGCCAAAGCCCGCCTAGAGCTGGGCCGTTGATGCTGCTGGCGATTCGGTCTTTCGCTGTTTGGATTGAAAGAACATCGCTGCAAAACAGCCAGCAACAATCAGCCATCCAACAATTGCGATCGCCATTCCCCAGACAAAACGGGTTGGCCAATAATAGAATTCTACCTGGTGTTGGCCGGGCGGAACCACAATGCCGCGCATCAGATGATTGGTGCGGTAGACGGCTGTAGCTTGCCACCGGTTCGAATCCCTCGAGCGGATCCTTGCCCTCCAACCGTCGTCGTACAAGTCATTGCAAACCATCAAGCTGGCTTGAGTCGCTTCGACATCAAACACCGTTTTGTTGGCACCCCCGGAAACATATTTAATGCTGCCTGATCCAGAGTTGTTGAGGGGGATGTCGGGCAATCTGCCGGTGTGAACGGTGTGGATTCCCTGTTCGATCAAATCAGTGTAGTCGTTTAAAAAACGATCGTGGTCGAAGCCGGCTCGGAAGTCGGGCTGGGGGCCCTGACGAATGCCTTCAGCGAACCATGCCTGATGTTCGTTTGAAAATCTTTGCGGCGAGTGTTCCCTCAGCGTTTTAATCGCTTGTTGATAGTAGCGATCGACAGAGAAA
>CAZOXC010000065.1:0-9790 GCA_964583205.1 uncultured Pirellulaceae bacterium
GTTTGCATGACTGAAGTATTGTTTCGCGAAAGCAGTCGACCGACGCGAATCGGTGAAGCTCGATTTGAGTCAAAGCCACCGGGATGGCCGATTGCCATTACCCATTGCCCTTGCTTCATGGTTTCTGATATTCCAACTTCCAGATAAGGCCATTTGCCTTCATCAACGATCTTGAGCATGCCCGAATCGATGGTGTGATTCATGCCAAGTGTCTTGGCGGCAAGCCGAGTTCCATCTTCAAGAATGATCACGGCGTTCAGGTCCGGAGCGGAGATCACATGCGCGGCTGTCAGAACATATCCATCACGACTGACGATCACGCCACTTCCCTGCGATTGTCCAACCTGAATTCCCACCGTAGCGGGGCGAACTTTTTCCACAAGCTTTGCGAAATGATTCTGCATTGGTTCCAGATGAGTCGCAGTGGGCGATTCCAGACCAAGGAAAATATTCGTCAATTCAACAGATGAAGAATCTTCTGTCTCGACTGTGACGGGTTCGGTTGTCGATTGCGCTTCGACCGATTCAGTTTGATCCTTGTCCGATTCCTGAGCAACAACTTCGACAATTCCATTCGAAAAAATCAAAACCAGAGCTGACAGGGCAGTTGTCAGAAATTTCCATTCTGTTGCTCGCATGAGGGGTCCTCAAAAGTTGAATTGTGGATTGATCGACGTTGCTTCTGATGTCGCGATACGCCGTTATACTACTATTGTACGTTCCTGATTTCTTGCCGTCTATTTTATCCCGACTATTCCGGTTTTGCACGTTTTGCCGGTCATCGACTATGACATTTTATACTCGGGTTCGTTTGTTGTGCAGAATGCCAAGGCAAAAAAGGCCAAGCCAGCTATTCTGCTGCATTTTGAAGGCTGCATTGCCAGTAACGTAACAGCCGGGTCAAATTACGAATCCGAATTGGACAGCATGTCATATTTAACGGCCCAACAGTGATTTGGTGTCGTTATTGTCGGAAAAACAAGCAACTTCTTTCGCTTGAACTGCCGTTTTTATATAAACAAGGACTGTGAGCTTTCCTGTGCCGCAGCCATCGATGCCAACTGACAAAGTTGTCGCCGTCTGTCAGGATTGCAAATCAACTAATGTTGGCAATCCAACCGAGTCCAGTTTCCATGATTGATCGTAAACCTATTTTTCCAAACGTCATTGAAATCAACTACCAGTTGGGTCACTTGATCGGCTGCAATGTGTACTTGATATACGATGACAACGAATGGGCTTTGATCGATATCGGTTACGAAGAGACTGTTGAAGAAATTCTGGAGTTGGTTCGCCAGCTCGATTTTCCGTTTTCCAAGTGCCGAACATTGATTGCAACTCATGCGGATGTTGATCATGTCCAGGGATTGGCTCGAGCCAAACAGATTGTCAAAGCCACGGTTGCCGGCCATCCGTTGGCGGTTGAGCCCTTGCAAACTGGAGATCCGATCAAGACCTTCGCTTCGATAGAAAACATGACGATGCCGAAAGTGGAAATCGACGAACTCGTCAACGATGGTGATCAAGTCAAAGTGGGTGACCTGGAACTGGAAGTCTGGTGCACTCCCGGGCATACCGATAGTCAACTTGCCTTTCGCATGGGTGAGCTACTTTTTTCCGGCGACAATATCTACCGTGATGGAAGCGTCGGCGCGATCGACATTCATCACGGTTCAGACATTCAAGCTTTTATTGGATCGCTGCAACGAATTCGTGACTGCGATGCCAAGTGGCTGTTGCCCAGTCACGGACCGGTTTTCCGAAAAGACGATGCCTTGATCGATCGCGCAATTGATCGACTTACGGGTTATCTCAATCTGGCCGATTTTGGCCCTTGTGCGACTGGCTGGCCCTTAATGGATCAGTTCGAGCAAGAGATTGCCGAGGGCAAATTTCCCATGCCCAAAGCGGCTTCCGAATAACGGGTTCCAGCATTCGGAGCGTGGCATCATTTCTTGCTGATAGCATTGTTGCCCGCAAACTCTAACTACCTTCTCCAAGCAGAAGTGTTTGCAGCGGTATTCTCTGAGTCGCACTACTTGCGGAGTATTTACCGGTAATTCTTTCAATCTGGGTTGTGACGAACGCCGATGGATTAAGAGAATTGCCGGGCAATTCATGGATCGCGTTTGATCCCGCAGGTCTGTGGGAATAGAAGCTCAAGCAAGCGAAACGCGCACAAGACCCAATTTGGAATCCACGGAGATCAATCGATGTTACGCCGTACAATGTTGACTTTAGTGCTATTCGCTGGGTTGCTGTTTGGTGGCTTGATGACCTGCGAAGTAAATGGCCAGGAGCACGCATTCGGACGTTCATGGGGCGGCAATTATGGCCATCGCAACATGCAACGTTTCTATCATTACCCCTATGTCACCTACCCGCACAATTATTGGGGTAACGAGTACTTCCGCAGCGGAAACGACTTGTACCACCGCTATCCGGCTGAAATGCGAATTCCGGTATACAACCGAGGTTGGCACAACTATTACCCGACCAGTCGGCGCTACCATTTCGGTCACCAGTTCCTGACGGACGTCTTTTAGTCCTGCTCGCCCTGCGGCGAAAATTCACGGAAAACACAAAGCCGAGCCCAAATCAGGGCTCGGTTTTTTTCGTTGTTGCGTTGCCTAAGTCAATTTGACGTCGGTTAAACTGCGCCAATGAGTCCCTTCATTGTCTTGTTGATGACCTGGGAGCTAAACGGTTTTAGAATCGCATCACATTTTTTATCGACGCGAACCAGGTTGCTGACTTCAGGCGGTAGCTTGTAGCCGCTTACAAAACAAACAGGTATCGCCCGCAGTTGTTTCCGCAATTCCACAAACGTCTCCATGCCATTCATGCCGGGCATCTGCTGATCAAGCACCAATAGGTCACACTGCCCCAGTTCGTGCACACGTTTAAGTGCCTCTTCTCCACTGGCCATCGAAACCACATCATAGCCTTGGCGAATGAGGAGCTTTTCCAGTGCTATCCGGACCGCTTTGTCGTCATCAACAATTGCCACTCGTTTGCGTTCATCGCTTGGAGCAACAACGACTCCAGTGGCCGGCAGATAAGCTGTGATCGTCGTTCCCACATCGAGTTCTGACTCCAGTGCCAAGCAGCCCGCATGTCGCCGCACAGCGCCAATCACGGTTGCCAGCCCAAGTCCGTTACCGGTTTTTTTGGTCGTAAAGAAAGGGTCAAAGATCCGTTGGGTGACTTCCGGCGACATGCCGCACCCGTAGTCAATCACTCGCACAAAAACGTAGTCACCGGGTGTCAGTTCATCGGTAAAGTACAGTTCGGAAAAGTCGGATCGTTCAAGATTGCAGTGGCCCGTCTCCACGATGATTCGGCCTGGTTGAGGAGTGGCTTCGACTGCATTGGTTAACAGGTTGAGGATCAATTGAGAGACCATCGACTTGTCGCCGGTAATTGGCGGAAGGCTCGCAGCATAATTCGTACGGAATTTGTGTCCGGCGGCAGTGCTGCGACGGACCATCTCCACAACGCTGGATGCGATTTCGGTCATGTCGGAATCACACAATTCGACGTGGCTCTCGCCGGCATAGGTGAGCATCTTGCGGCAAAGTTTGGCAGCCATCCTGGCCGCCTCAGATATTTGCTCGGTCGAGTCCCGGATTTCGGAATCGCTGCTGCATGATTCGATCAATTCGGTATGCGACAACATGACGGTCAGAAGATTGTTGAAATCATGCGCGATGCCGCCGGCCAATTTCCCCAAGCTGTCCAGGCGATCTTCGATGAGTACCTTCGCCTCAAACTCGGCCTTTTTGTCTGTGTGGAATTGTCTTTCAAACAAAAATTGCATCGTCTGGGCAAGACGTTGAACGAGTGCCGCCTCGGGTTCGCTGGGTTGTTCCGCATGCAGGATGCAAACGAACCCCTGAATTCCTCCATCAACGAAGATTGGGGTCGAAGTCGTATACTCGCAGATCGACTTAAGGTACTCGGGGCAGTTCTCATCGTCGTCGTATGGATTGTCCCATTTCCAACAAATGCTCTCTTTAGTTTCGATCGCCTTACGGCATTGGTCCCGCAACTCGTTAACGGCAAGACCCATAAGTTGATTTCGCATGAACTCGTCAAGCGTCGGTGCGATACACTCATTGACGTTTTTTGTTTCATTGTCAAACTTCAGGACAATGCACCGGCATCCGTCCCATTCTTTCTCGATTCCATTAGCCAGGATTTCCAGCAAGTCGAGCAACGGACCTTGCTTGCCGAGCACATCTCGCTCCAAACGAAGCAGTCGGTCCGTGCATTCGTCGTCGTGCACATCCGTTAGAGTTCCGATCGCCTTGACAGGTTTTCCGTCGTCACCGAACTGCGTTGCCTTGAGTCTCAGTTGATACCACCGATGACGTCCACTCTTTTGGCGCAGCCGTACCTTGCGATTGAGATTTGCCAACTCGCCGGACATCACTGCTGTTGTCAGTTTTACCGTCCCTTCGAAATCGTCCGGATGCACCTGGCTGCGAATATTGGACACGGGTCCGTCCAGGCAAGCCATCGGCTGGTCCAGTAGTTCGTAATAGGTACGGTCGCCTTGAAACGTCATTGTGGGGATGTCGACTTCCCAAATCCCAGCCTGCCCGGCTTCGATGGCCATTTGCATTCGAGATTCACTTCGTTCGACTTTCTTTCTCAATGCAACCTGTTCCGTTATTTCCGCCAGGACAGAGACGCCGTAGACGTACTCACCTCGACGATCCGTTCGACTGCGGATCTGAAAGTAGAGCGGTTCGCCGGTTTGCAAATGCTGAAGTTGGCCTTCCGTTTCAAACTCGTCATCCTTGAACACACTGACGAAGTATTTTCGATAGTCTGGGTGGGATCCGGTGGACATCGCATCTCGAAATCGCTCTACCGCATCCAGCATGGATTCGGCACCAATCACCTGCGCGAGTCGCTCATTGATCTCGATGGATAGGCTGAGTTCCACAAGTTCAAAGAACAAGTCGGTTTCCAGAATTCGGCGTTCTATTTCCGCATCGGAATTCCCTTCCGACCTAAGTTCGTTCAGCCGCGCCACGACGCCACTTAAGTCCCGGATGAGTACCAGGATGTTTGCCATATCCAGAGTCATCTTGGAAGTGAGTTGATCGCCCGCAAATTCAGCGTGGCGCGACAATGCAGCTTCGTTTCCCATCGAGCGAACTCCATATCTCTGCACGAAAAGTTAGATGGAACGATTTTAGCTTTTCAGGTGTTTGTTTAACAGTGAGACATTTCGGCCAATACCGATCAATCTGCGGTCGGCAGCCCTTTTCTGCCATTGGAATTTCGTGAAACTTCGTCCTTTTCCATTAGTCGAAAGTCGAGTATCGCTAGCGACTGATTGGCCGAAATGATGGTGATACTATCGAAAAACGATTGACCGAATTGCGGGTTTCCTGTGATTGTTTCGGTTGAAACCTGGGATTTGGTTGTGTTGTCGGGGCATTGATATATCCTACTGGTCGGAGATGTCAGGGATATTCAGTATGAGAGCTGTTCAGGCAGGTAGATTGAGCGACTGCGGCGGTAGAACGAAGGCCATAGAAATAT
Organism: uncultured Pirellulaceae bacterium; assembly: GCA_964583205.1. Classification (GTDB taxonomy): domain Bacteria; phylum Planctomycetota; class Planctomycetia; order Pirellulales; family Pirellulaceae; genus CALMEE01. Next base: position 5,560 of record CAZOXC010000065.1, read on the forward strand.
TGTGAACTTCGTCTACCGCTTAACCTGTTCGTAGACGGCCTGCAGTAGAACATCGACGTCCTTGAATTTCTTTTTGCTGTTCAAGGGACCTTCCAATAATTTTCGAGATTCCGAATCGGAATGACCCATGGAAACCAGCAGCAGGTAGGTTTCTTCGATGATGTCGCGTTCGATATTGTCGCTTGCCAATTCCTCTTTGGTGATCAACAAAGCAAATTTTGGCATTTTGCGTTTGAGCTTGGCAACGATCTGGTCTGCGGAAGCGGGACCGATCCCTGGCAACGTGGTTAGCGTTTTGACATCCTGTTGCTCGATCGCTGCTGCGACATCCTGGACCGGTCTTACCATGGCTCGCAGGGCTTTCTTGACACCGACTCCGCCGACTGAACAAAACAACTCGAAGAATTCACGTTCCACTTCGCTCATGAATCCGACCAGACGCGGGCTCAACCGCCCGCCTTGCGCATTACCGTCGATATAGTTAATGGTGTGTAAACTGATCTCCTGGCCGACGCTGGCCTGCAATCGCCGGCGACAAAAATCAGGCAGGGCCACTTCGTATTCAAATGGTGGCACTGAAATGATGGCGTGTTCGTTGTCGAGTCGAACCAGAGTTCCGGTAATCTTGGTAATCATGAAGTTCTTCTAGTTGGTTTGTTGGCTGAGTTGCGAACGCTGTATGAACGTGTGACACAAAGCGATCGCCATGGCGTCGGCAACATCGTCGGGGCTAGGCACCTCTTCCAGAGATAGATGTTGTACCACCGACAATTGGACTTGGTGTTTGGGTGCTCGTCCATTCCCCGTAAGTTGGCTCTTGACCTGCGTGGCCGAGTAGCTGTTGACCACCAAGTTATTCTGGGCGGCCGCCAGGTTGATCACGCCTCGCGCGTGTCCCATCAAAATCGCGGTCTGCGGTCGTTCGTAGTGCGAGTAAACTTCTTCCAGAGACATCAAGTCCGGCGATAATGACTGAATAACGTCGGCGACTCCATCAAAAATCTGCTGCAAGCGTTGTTCAAACGACTTGGAACGAGTCGACCGGACGACTCCAGCTTCGATCAAGGCGACTTGCTGTCCATCCGTATCGATCACAGCGTATCCGGTGGTGTTCAGCCCGGGGTCAATTCCCAGAATCCGATTGGGATAAATCCTGTCCGCCATTATTTCTATTCCCTGCAAAGCAGTACAACACATTCGGCGGATATCGCTTCTCTCTTGCCAATCGGGCCGACTTTCTCACCCGATTTGGACTTGATGCCGACACAGGAAGCATCGATTTCAAGGACAGCAGAAATGTTTTTTTGCATCTCTTCACGATAGTCGGCCAGCTTAGGCTGCTCGGCAAAAACCACGCAGTCCAGATTGATCACACGGTAGCCTGCATTACGAACACGCCGAAAGGCCAGTTGCAGCATTTCAGTGGAATCTCGATCCGCATTCTCTGCCGAGTCGTTGGGAAACAGGGTTCCAATATCGCCCTGATTGGCGGCGCCCAGCAACGCATCAGTGATCGCGTGCAAGAGCACGTCCGCATCGCTATGGCCGATCAAGTGGCGGTCGAAATCGATTTTCACGCCGCCGATCAACAGGGGACCTCCAAAACCCAATCGATGGGTATCGTGCCCCAATCCAATTCTCAATTTGTCAGCTTCCACCGGCACTCCTCATTCGATTTGTCCCAATATCGGGGCAGACTTGTCTCAAGGTTCAGGTTGTCCCCGTATCTGATCCAGTGATTGCTTCGTATAATCCGCGTTGGAACAATTTTCGAGTAACTATGGCAATCATTGAAATCAAAAACCTGACTAAAACCTATCGGGTTTATCAGAAAAAAGAAGGGCTGCTGGCTTCCGTTACGGGTTTGTTCAAGCGCGAATATCGCACAGTAAATGCTGTGCGAAATATTGATCTCCAAGTCTCTCAAGGTGAATTCGTGGCTTTTCTGGGACCCAATGGGGCCGGGAAGACCACGACTCTGAAGATGCTGTCCGGCGTGATCGATCCGACCTCGGGCGAATGCACGGTCATGGGCCACACACCCTGGAAGCGGGAAAACGCTTTTCGTCGACGCATGGCTTTGGTGATGGGTCAGAAAAATCAGCTTTGGTGGGACTTGCCGGCCCAGGAATCTTTCCGTCTGCATCAACACATCTATGGCATTGATCTAAGCGAGTTTGATCGATCGATTGGCGAGCTATCTGATTTGCTGGGCGTCGGTGACTTGATGAAACAACCGGTTCGCGAATTGTCGCTGGGCGAGCGGATGAAGATGGAACTGATCGCGGCACTGTTGCACTCGCCAGACGTGTTGTTTCTGGACGAGCCCACGATTGGGCTGGATGTGGTCGCTCAACATAACATCCAAAAATTTCTTCGCTATTATCAGGACCAGCGCCAGATCTCCATTATCCTCACCAGTCACTACATGAAAGATATCGCTGCCTTGTGCAAACGAGTCGTGATCATCGCGGCGGGAAGAATTCATTATGACGGTTCACTGGAAGGCATCGTTGACAAATTCGGCAGTGAAAAAATTATCTCCTTGCAACTGGGTGAAAACGAATCCTTTGAAGGGCTGGATGTTTTGGCGTCGCAAGTCGAAATCGCGCCCCCTAAAGTCAAGTTCCGTCTGCACCGCGATGAAGTAGCCAGTGTGCTTTCCAAGGTTCTCGATAGTCGCCAGGTAGTTGACATCGTCGTAGAAGACCCTCCGCTGGAAGAAGTCATTGCCCAGGTGTTTTCGGAAGCCGAAGAATCCATGAGTGCCAACCAGCTAGAGGCGGAAGTATGAGTTCGGCAGCTGCGCCTTCTTTGAGCCGCAAAATACTCACCTGGTGGACTTTTTTTCGAGTCTCCATCGAGGAGCGGCTGGTTTACCGAGCCGACTTCGCGCTGGGAACTTTGATGCGGTTCCTGCAAGTCATCATTCTGATCTATCTTTATGCGGCGGTTTACGACACCGTTCAAGCCGATTCGGGACAAGCCAATTCCGATGAAGCGGCCATCCATGGTTTCACCTATCTCAACATCATTGCCTATGTGCTGCTGGTTTATATCAGCCGAGCGTTTTCCAGCATGCCGGGGCTGGCCACAGGGATCTCTAACCAGATTCGCAATGGTGAAATAAAGAAATTTCTGATTCAACCGGTCGACATGGTCGGTTGCCTGTTGGTGCAGCGTGTTGCGCACAAACTGGTTTATTACTTGATCGCCGTATTGCCTTTCGGGCTGGTGTTTTTTCTGGCTCGTGGCTACTTCGAACAGGGCTTGCCGTCCGCCGAGGTGCTGCTGATCTATGTCGCCAGTTTGATCTTGGGCTTTTTGCTGGGCTTTTTTATGGAGTGCTGCCTGGGACTCATCGCGTTCTGGTTTCTGGAAATCACTTCGCTGACGTTTATCTATATGCTGTTGAGCTTCATCCTTTCCGGACATATGTTTCCACTGGATTGGGTTCCCAGCGAACCGATCAATTTCAAACTGATTGTGGATTGTCTGCCCTTCAAATACCTGGCATATTTTCCGGCCGCTGTGTTCCTGGGCAAAGTGCAAGGGACCGAACTCTACTGGGGACTGTTTGTCGAATTCGTCTGGGTGACTTTCTTTATCGTGATGACTCGAATCCTGTGGTGGCGAGGAGTCAAACGATATAGCGGGTTCGGAGGATAGACAGATGAACTCGGAAACCAAGTTACGCATACCCTATTTCAAAATTCTGGCGACGTTTGCGCGGAATTCACTGGTTAGAGATTTATCGTTCCGCACGAATTTCGTTTTGCAATGTATCTCGTCGCTGGGTTGGACGTTGATGAACCTGGCGTTCTTCAAAATCATTTTCCTGAATGCCAGTTCGATCGGGCAGGGAACAGGGTGGGGCGAATACGAGTTTTACATTTTCCTGGGAACGGTCTGGATTGTCAGCGGAACCGTGCAGACGCTGTTTATGCCCAACGCCCAGGAATTCAGCGAGTTGATTCGCACGGGCAATCTGGATTTCGCTTTGTTGAAACCGATTGATACTCAGTTTCTGATTTCCTTTCCAAAATTCAACTGGCCAACGCTCACCAATGCAATTGCCGGTGCCGTGCTGGTTGTTTTTGCCGTTTATACATTGAGCCAACAACCTGAGAATCCGGTGCTGCTCCACTGGTGGTCTATTCCGGTGTATGTCTTTTTCCTGGGCTGCGGAGTTGCCATCACCTACTCGATGTTAATCACACTGGCCTCGTTG
>CAZOXC010000066.1:0-9734 GCA_964583205.1 uncultured Pirellulaceae bacterium
GTTTCGGCAATTGCTCCGGTCAAGCAGTTAGCGGCGTCGGTTTTCGTTGACAAGGAATCGATAATCAGACCATCGCATTTCCAGACTGCTTCAATCTCCCAGGCATAGCCTGAAGGTTGGGTTGCGTCCTCGACACAGCGGAATTTGACGCTGACGAACCCGTCCGTCTGCGCGTCACGGCAAATCTCGTAGCAACCGTGATAGGGCATGGGTATTGTGGTTTCCCCGACCCACCACTCGCCGTCATAAACCAACTGGAATGGGATGTTGAGTGCTGGTTTGTTGCCGAGTTCAAGACAATCGCTATTACTGACGACTTCGGCGTCGATGACACTGGGATAGGCGGTAGAACAACAATCAACACAAATCAATTCAGTCGAATCGCTCAATGATTCACTGAGGGACTCACTTGAATCACATTCGCAATCACAGCTCTGGCTGTCGGGACAACAATCACCGAAATTACAAAGTGTCATGATGCGATAAAAACAGGAATCTTCAGTTGATCCCAACGGCACGGTCTGGTCATCCAAGATCGCGAGACCGACGACCCCCTTTTCTGCCTCAAAGCAGAAGCCGCCCACATTTGAAGGAAGGTTGTGAACGTAGAAGTCTTCAGAATCATCTTCTACCGGATTAGATCCTTGCCAGAATTCCAGGACTTCAGCTTTTTGTTTTGGGGTTTCTATGTCCAGATCATCCGTCAATTTAAAGCGAATGAACCTGGCGAAACAGCAGTTGTTTTTCCGACAGTCAGTTTCTGTTGGCGCTAGTGGCGTTGTCATTTAAATGCTCGAGCTTATTGGTTGATTTAGGTTTAGTTTTCGATGGGTGGCCATTTGTCGAGTGGGCATTTCATCGAACGGCCTTTGGCCTTTAGAGCAATTCTGCAGCCGCAGACCGAGCAGGCCGTGTTTTTTCGTTTGGGGCACCGGTCACAAATCTTGAGTCGCTCGCGGTACTGCGACTCATTTACCGTTCGCATGCCGTCAGCAACAAAAGTTGCAATGGCCTGGGTGAGGCTCCAGGCTTTTCTGGCGAATGTCGGTGAGTTTTTGTTTTTTTTGGACATAGTGAAACCAAATGTCTGACGAAGCGGCCGCAGCCGAGTTGGTTCAAGTTCCTTGAAGTGACTGATCGCAACTCAGAGCATTGAGAAGGAACGCGGCGACCGGAGTTTGAATCCTCGATCGCCGCCTCCTCTCAAACCACTCAGACGAATCAATCAAAACGGGAGAGAGTGTCGATTGCTAAGTGGTTGCCAATGAGTCACTAATTGTTGGCGAAGCTGAACTCGGCAATTGGGCACCTAGTACTCTTCGGAAGAATTCCTGAAACACACCTTCGGTGGTTGTCGTAGATACTTCGAATCGGTCACCGCGAACAAACGTTCCGCTATCTCGGACCGCGACAACACCAATTCCGCCGCCATAGTTGACTGGTCCCATGCTGAGATCGTCAAAGTAAACCAACTCACCCGAAGATGGACCGCCGTCCCACTTGAGTACTAATGCGAAATCATCCGGGATGATAGAAGGCATGACTACGAAGAAGGAGAAGACTTCGAATCCCACAGTGTTCAACGATCCAAACGTTTGAGACACCTGTTCCGTTCCACCAGCTGAATATCCGGTGCCCTCAAACTGTACCGTCACGTTGGACATGCTGGGCATCGGTACATCAGACCGTCGCAATTTGACTGAGACACAATACATTTTGTTGGCGATCACAGAATCTGCACTGATATCTTGTTTGATTTCAATCGCCGAACCACCACCGGAAAACTTCAGAGCAGATTCTCCTTGGGCGATCACTGTATTCTCTTGCAAAATGTCCGTTCCGACGGTTCCATTTACAACATCCCAGTTGTCTGGACTGTTGGTCGTAAACACTTCGAAATCTGCGTTGGCCAGGAATTCTTCGGTGGATGCATGGAGAGGCTGAATCGTGCCAACATATCCGCTACCTCCGTCATCGAGTCCATGAGGTTCTGCCCTTGGGCAACCTTGCCAGGAGATCTCTTCGCTTCCTTCGTTTAGTCCATCCTGGTACGAATCGGCAGTTACCTTAAACCGAAAAGTTTCGTTGCCGCCAAGCTCGGATGTTTTACCCTTGTATTTCAAATTGGCAGGCATGCGAACGCCATTGAATGAGCCGGGTGACGTCGCACCATCCAAAATGTCGGTAACCAGGATCTTTCCGCCACCTTCGTTGCTAGAGCCTTCGGAAACTGAACCGAGAGAAAAGTTTGACTCTTCGACCGTCTTGTTGTTGGCATCCATCTCAGCGATCAATTCGTTCACAATCTGATCGATATCGGCTGAGTTCATCCCAAGTTCCTTGAGAATGGTTTCTTCGTCTTGCAGGCGGCTGACGACATATTGAGCCAATTCTTCACGCCGGGAAATGGCCTCTGCCTTCCAGCGTTTAAAGGCCGGTACCAAGCCGTCGATCGCAACGTCTTGATCTGCAGCTTGAAAAACATCGAGGATCTCATCCTGATTGGCGTCCAGTCCATCAGTTGCATCGTTGGCGTTATCTTTGATCTTGTTGTAGTGTTTCACCAGTTTGCCAATCTGAGTGAATACTCCGTTGGTACCCGTGTAAGTGAGGGACATGTTTTACTCCGAAAATGAGGGAACTAGATTCAATTGGGTGGTTTAAGTTCGATTTCAAAAAATCGATTTCCATTTACCCTTCTATTTCCAGGAATGTTGAATCGCGTGCCAACGAATTCAAACTTTGTTTGGAAAAGTTTTGGGCACGAGTCCATTCCGCTAGGAAGAGAGCTCGTTAAACAGATAGGCCAGGCGGGCAACCACGGCTTCAACATCCGATGGTGAACGATTGGCCTGGCTCAAGATCGTTGACAGTGCGGCATTCGAGCTCAAAGCTACTGGATGGCGATGCGACGAAATCGTGTCTTCAAAACCGAGAAATAATCGAAAAACTTAAATCCGTTTCCCAGAACTCCGTCACTTAGTTCGAGCCAGATGTTGGGGATGCCGAGTGCGTCGGCCGCAATCAGGCCACGTAGAGAAGAAGAAGCGATATTCGCGCAATTGGAAATTGAGTTGATCACACTTTCGGGCGAACCCATGATGTCAATGATTGTAACTTCATTGGGATATCTAGCCGCAAGTCGATGAATCTCGAAGTTTGTTGCATCGACGTAGTGAGGAATCAATCCAAGTTCAAAGATTTTGTTTTGGCCTGATCGAAGTAGCTTTCCGGCCAAAAGACCTGGGTCGCCAACAATCGCAGCATCACAGCCCTTGCACCGCTCGACTGAGAGCTTGCCGCGAACTAATTGACAATTGGCTTTCGAAAAGTCTTTCTTGCTGCTGGCCCACATCAGCCCCGCCCCCAAAATCGTTCCGGAAAACGAATTGGGAACTTGATCGAGAACACTTCCAATTCCAACCATTTCAGCTTCTGAAACATGGCTGTAGACAGGGGCACGCCACAGTCGGGCAACAACCAACTATTGAGTGCGTCACCAAAATTCTTTGATTGATACCAAAATAACTTGGTCGGCGGTCGAGGATTGGCTTCGAAACTCAGCATGGCTAAGACCGTAGTCGTCTAAACTTTGTCCAATACCCGCTCTTGGTGTTTTCCGCCAGCAGAGTAAAGTCCGGGTATCGTTGTCTGACAATTTCAGAAGTCAGATCATCCTGGACATGCGCCTCAAATGGGTTAGGGCCTCCGGCAGGTTGTTTGTATCGATAGGGAACAGCCATCAGGCAATCGGATTGAATTTGATTGACCATTTCAGCCGCATCATTTTCATTCATTTGCTGAATTACATCGCCCAGGATAACTAGTTCATAGTTCGCCCAGCTGCTGAATTCCCGAGCATCACATGGAATCACGTTGTCATATAGTTCGGCCAACGAGAACTTCTCTATGTATGGTTCGTAAACCTCGATTGCGTCAACCTTGAATCGATCGAGTAGTTTGCCGTAGATACCGGAACCAGCACCGACATCCAGAATTCGTGAAGGATTTCTTTGACGGATCCACTTAACGGCTTCGACTTTGCCGAATTGAAATGAAAAAGGCATCTACAAAATTCCTGCGCCAGGTTCAACAATCAAATTCTCAATGTTTTTGGATCGCAGGTACCGTTTGTATAGCTTTCGGTTTGAAACCGGCCTGAAGCTGTTTTTGCGATGGTTCAAGTGAAAAAGTGTCCCATCAATTCGCGTTGACTTAGCAACGACTCGCTCTACTGCGATCTTGAAAGCCGAATCTTCGCCGCCCCAGCCACCAAACCGCTCGTCCATTCCGTTGACTTGTCGGAACGTGTCAGAATGAACCACCACGATTCCGCCTGGAGACCTTACACTTGCCGATTCAAACTTCAAATTTGCCGCAACATCTATTGCTGGAGTAAGCTTCAACACGGCTTCGGTTTGTCTTTGGTTGAGTCGAGCCAATCGATTGAACGGATAAATGATACCTGGATGGTCTTCAGCGAGCTTGATTGCACTGGCAAGTGATTCATCGCAAACGAACGAGTCTGCATCCAGTAAAACAATGATTCGGTTATCCAGTTTGCCTGTGACCCCGCGATTTATCATTTTCGATTTTGAAAACTTCGCATTTTGGGGCTGGATGACCGCTACAGTTTCGTAGCGCGACTCAGCCCATGCCTTGATCCAATCGAAGTTAGCCTGTCGCGTTGGGTGTCGTTGATATGGAATTACAATCAGTGGATCGTTCATTTGATCATCTCCAATACCTGGTCGATCCGTTCGGGTTTTTGCCACAGGTAGTCACACACTTCAGCAATTTTCAATGAAGTGGGGCGCGAAGGGTTTTCATCACTTTCGTAAGATGACTGGATGGGAAAACGATGCATCAAAAATCTGCGAAGGCCGTTGCTCCAACCACCCTGCGTATTGTTAATGATGCAATATCGATCAGCAAAATTTTGTATTTGCTCGGCCGACATTTGTCGCCGCACTTGTCCGTAGAACTGATCGATCGGCTTTTTGGTCTGGTAGAACAGGTTTCCGTAAATCAATTCCCATGTAAATTGTCGTGTCGGTATGTCAAATACTCTTGCCATTAATTGCCAGTCATCGCGACTAATGACATGTGGAAGATGAGTGGCGTAGTCGTAGGTTGTCATACCGTTGTCAAGCAAGGCTTTGAATGTTCTTTTTTTCCATTGCACCCAATAGTTCCGTTTTCCGGACATCGCCCGAATTCGATCTGATGAGACCAGTGAGCGATACCGTCCAATTGCAAGATCGGCAAGTGTCAATGGCTTGACTAAGTAAATGTCGTCCATCATCCACACAAATGACTCGGGCAACTCAACCGCCTGTGTTGCGACGCACATTTTGTTTAGTGCATCCTTGAAGTTTCTATTGTTTTGATTCGGAATGCGCGGCACCGGCAAATGATTTCCGGTGTACCAAGGCGGCTTTTCACCAACCAGGAAAATGGTGGACTCGCCCTGAAAATTTTCTAGCACACTGCGGATCGACCAACGCAACTCGTCACCCTGAGCGCCGCCGTGCCAATAGATCCAGACAAATGTTGCTGGCTCACGTTGTGAATTGATGCGGTTCATTTTGAAAATGAATCTAAGGTTTGAAACCAAAAGGAATAGTTTGTCCAGATGGAAACTGGGTTTCAGGACTCAAAGGGAATCCCGGTCCAGCAGGAAGTACGGGTTCTGCTACACTCTCCGACTCAAACACTGATTCACTGAAGTTGACACAATTGCATTCGCCAAAATTGCAAAGGCTCAAGATGCGATAGAAGCCGACTTTCTCACTGACCTCACTCTCGTCGTTACAGGGTGGATTATTTTGCAAATCCAAAACCGCGATACCGGTAGTGCCGTCTTCAACATTAAAACAATATTGCTCTTCGATCGATTCGCTCAATGAACATTCGATTTCTTCGCCATCTCGCATGTTGTAGACTTCGACTTGGTGACCAGGGTTGTTGCCGTCCCACCAAGCGAGAACCTTGGCATTTTGTTTGTTCATTTCCCGCGTCATATCACCATCAAACTGGAACATGACAAGGCGGGCACAACATGGATCTTCATTGACGACTGGTTTGCCGGTATTTGCGCTTGGGCTTGGTGTAGTTAGTAATGCTGTACTTTCAGAAATGACTGCACTGAAAGAATACGGCGCTGGGATTGCTTGAACTTCTCCAAGTACCGTTAAGGTTGGATTTTCGAATCTAAAATTGAATGGCGAGCAATCAAATGTTGTTGCCTCCGTTTCTGCGGGGCCGTGATCAGACAATGCCCAGGACATTGACAATCGATCATCGACGGGACAACATTCGATAGTAATGTTTAGGATGTCATCGACGGTGCTGGTACACCACGAAATATCAATGTCCTCGCTGATCCAGGCATCCAGTGTGGAATTGTAAGTCAGTGAAACATTTTGTGTCGTCGCGTTTGCGTGGAATTCCATGTTTAAGACCAACGGAACTCCACCATCACAGCAGTCTCCACAAGAATAACTACTCGTGCTGCTTTCATCGGAAACGTCAAGACTTTCGCTTGAAGAAGTATCGCTTTCGCTCTCGGACCAACTTTCGCTCTCGAGCCAACTTTCGCTCAACGAATCTGATTTGGAGAATGAACACTCGCAAGGACAACTTTCGCCACAACAGCGTCCAAACTGACACATAGTGACTATTCGATAAACGGAACACTCTTCGTCGCTCTCGTGCAAGTCGTTTTGAGAATCCAAGACTGCGATTCCCATAGCATCGACTGGTGCGTCAAAGCAGAATCCACCTTGGTGGTCATTCAAATTGAATACTTCAATTTCATCGTTTTCCAAGTCGACAACTGGAGCCATGCCGTCCCAGTACTCGATGACTCTAGCGTTTTTGCTGGATGTAGATTTATCAAGTGCTTCAGATAGCTGAAACTGAACAAACTTGGCGATAAACGACTTATCAGGTGTGCTTGTGGACATGTTTTTGTGCAGATTTGTAAAAACAGTGGGTGTAAAAAGAGACCAATTGACTTGCTTTGCCGCATTCACTTGCGATAACAAATGCGAATCAGATGATTGGACCTGTGACAAGCGTATCGCTGATCGTTGGTGTTGCGGAACTTGGCAATTGAGTACCAAGTATTCTTCGGAAGAACTCCTGGAAAACACCTTCAGTCGCAGTTGAAGAAACCTCGAATCCGTCACCGCGAACAAACGGCCCGCTGTCACGAACGGCTACAGCCCCTATTCCACCGCCAAAAGTCACTGTGCCCATACTTAAATCGTCGATAAAGTAGTTGTCGGCCGCCGCTGCAACTTGACTGGTACCGTCAAGCCGAATCACTAACTTGAAATCGTTTGGTATAACGGCCGGCATTAAAACGAAAAAGTTGTACAGCTTGTAGCCATGAAACGAGATCGACGATGTGTTAATTTGTTCGGTCGCAGATGCTGTGTATCCAATACCTTCAAATCGAACTATCATCTTCGGGCTATTGCCGCCAAAAGTAATTGGTTTGTGCATTTTGACCGTCACGCAATAAAGTTTGTTTGCAATGACACTTGATGGATCGATATCTTGTTTGATTTCGATGTTTGTCAAGATGCCGTCACCTTTGAAACGCAGAGCGGAACTTCCTTGGGCAGCACCGTTTTGCAATTGAAATATGTGAGTTCCAGGTATGCCGGAAACAACGTCCCAGCCATTGGGCGCATTCGAAGTAAACGACTCAAATTCTGCATTGGATAAAAATTGATCGGTCGATGCATGTAAGGGTCGGAAGGTGCCGATATGCCCACTACCGCCGTTCTTCAAACCATGCGGATTGGCATGCGGACATCCACCCCACGAAATTTCTTCGTTTCCTGGACTTAATCGGTCCTGAAAAGAATCTGCAGTTACTCTGAAATTGAAAGTTTCATTTCCGCAAAGCTCAGACGACTTGCCTTTGTATTTAAGATTCGCAGGTATTCGTACGCCGTTAATTGTTCCGGGCGACGTGGCACCATCCAGAATCTTCGTGACTAGAATCTTGGCTCCGCCCTGATTGGTTGAATCTGCCTTGATTGAACCCAATGAAACGGATGTTTCCTGAATCGATTGGCTATCAGATTCCATTTCGTTGATCAATTCTGCTAAAACCAGATCAATGTCTGGCGTATCAATCCCTAATTCTTTCAAAACAGTCGTTTTGTCTTGCAGCCGCGATTTCACAAACTCGGCCAGCGACTCGCGTTGTTGTATGGCTTCGCCCTTCCATCGTTCGTAGGCAGATACCAGGCCGTCAATAGAATCATCTTGATCAGCTTGTTGGAACGCATCAAGAATTTCATCTCGATTGGCGTCCAGCCCATCAGTTTCATCTACAGCTGACTCTTTGATCATGTTGTAGAATTTGATCAATGCCCCGATTTGTGTAAAGATCCCATCCGAGCCGGTATAAGTAAGTGACATAGCTGTGTCCTTGTTTATTTTGGTGAAAAATTGATTGCTTGAGTCGTGTTTAGTTGTCGATTGAATGAACAACTCGCACAGCCGCGCGTGAGTTCACACGTTTTGAAGCTCTGAGCTTCGACAACATCAATTCCGCCTGCTCAGTGAGGGAATCATCCACGCTGGGCAATTGCTGATCGTTTGAAGCAAAGTCTTCTGGAATCGTGCGAAGCAGATAGTCACGAGTACTTTGGTTAAGTTTGCTAAGGATGAACGCCAGCAACGAATTCAAGTGTGGAGTTGTGCTCGTATTGCGTTCAAATTCATGGCCGATTGAAATTGTGCAGGATACAGTTTCTGAAAAATTGTCACCGTCAATCTCACCTGAGAGTTGCAGGCTTAATTTGTGACGGCTTCCTTGGCTAAGTTCTTTGTGGTTTTTTTGTTTAGCACCGATTTTTTCCAATGCGGCCCAAATCGCGTGACTCAAAGAGCTATCTTCTCGTAGGTCCAGTTGAGTTGGCGTTTGAAGCATGTTGTTCCTCAGTTTCTTTGATAAGCAATTGTTTGTTCACTTATCTATTTCCAGCGAGGAACCAAGGTGTGCCAAAGTTTGTTGAGAATTTTTTGCGCGAAACTGAGAAAGTGGCGTTTTGCAAAAATGACTCTTGCAGCGGTAATTATTTCCATATATTCCCGCGATCCTTGAGTTAACTGGTCCACGCAACTACTGGCAGCTTGTCTAGCTGGCGGAATTGTGAAACCATACTTGCAGCAAGAGAACCAGCAATTTATGGAAACACCTTCAGAAAACTTGTCTGAACTTGACCAGCAGATTCGCCGCGAATTTGAGAGGTTGGGACTGAATACGGAACACTTTAAGGATGAGCAAGACGCCCCTGAAGTTGATCTCGCTGTTCTTGCCCAATTAGCCCAAGGTGAATTGGAACCGCCTTCGGCCGAACTGCTACATAACTTTCTCATCAAGTATGAATCCTGGCGAGAAGCCTACTGCCGGATCGTCGCTGATCGGCTGGTGGATGAGTAACGTTGTTCCCCCTCCCCTCGCTTAGGCTCGACCCTCCCGGCGGGAGGGTGAGTTGAATTTGGGTGGGAGAGAGAGTTGAAAAATTTGATGAGTCGAACGGAATCAGAAATTTGAGTTACCCAGACTCGCCGGAGTCCGCCAGCTTCCGCAGCATCTTGGTTGCCTCCTGCAACATCCGATAAGCGGTTCGTTTACTCTTCTGCAAGCTTGCCGCAATTTCTTCGACAGATTTTCCCAGCGTGTACAAGCTGGCAACCTTTCGATG
>CAZOXC010000067.1:0-9626 GCA_964583205.1 uncultured Pirellulaceae bacterium
GTTTCCGAGCATGGCAGTTTTGGCGAGCCAAGAGTTGTGCAGGATTATGGCAAGCTGGATCGGCTGATTGTGACTCAACGAATCTAGTCAGAAGCTGAAAAAATCAGGTTTCGAGGCATTTTGTGGGGGTTCGTGAGTCAACCTGACCAAGTGTTTGCCGATATATGTCGTATGGCAGGCAATCCTCGAAAAAAGATCATCGTGCCGCGCAAAAGGCGAGTCGCCAACAAGCGTGAGCCTGATGCTGCGCTCGAATTCATCGCTTACTTGCGCGACGAGTGCCACTTGGCCGACAACACTGTCGCTGCCTACGGTCGTGATATCAAGCGTTTCCTGCAGTGGTGTGGCCGGCGAAATTTTCTCAAGCTGAAGATTGCTGACCTGGCCGATTACGTCGGCGCTCTGAACAAGCTGAAGCTGGCACCGGCCTCGATCGCACGCAACATCGTCACGCTGAAAATGTTTTATCGTTATCAGCAACTGGAAGCACGCTGCGAAAAGAACCTGGCAGAATTGCTGGGCAGTCAGAAACTCTGGCATCGCATTCCCAACGTCCTGTCGCCGGAAAAGATCGAGTTGTTTCTTAATGCGCCAACCAAACGCCAAAGTTTGTTCTTGCGCGACCGAGCGCTATTGGAGTTGCTCTACGCGACGGGCTGCCGAGCTTCCGAGGTATCCAATCTGAAGATCCGCGACCTCAATCTGGACGAAGGCTTTTGTACTTGCACCGGCAAGGGTGATAAGCAGCGTCTGGCTCCGATTGGCGATTCGGCGATCGAGGCTGTCAACAACTATTTGAATCGGCAGCGGCCGCAATTGATTAATCAAGTCCAGCAGGATCACGGTTTCCTGTTTGTCTCCAAGTCTGGCAAGTATTTGAGACGTGAAGCGATCTGGGAGTTGGTCAAAAAGTACGCGTTGATCGCGGGGATCTCTGCCTCGATCAGTCCGCACACGATGCGGCACAGTTTCGCAACGCACTTGCTGGCTGGCGGAGCTGACTTGCGGCAGGTGCAGGAGATGCTGGGGCACGCCAGTATTGCCACCACCCAGATCTATACGCACGTTGATCAGTCGCGGCTCAAGAAAGTGCACCAGCAATTTCATCCCAGAGCGTGATCTTGAGACTTACGGTTCTGCCGCGCAAGTCGCGTGAGTGGAGCAAGTGATTCAGCCACTCGGCGAAGTACTGAGTGAACGTTCCAGCGCTTTGGGCTTGAACATACGGATAGTTCATCGAACTTGATGCGCCGCGCCAAACGCCGCGAACCTGTTATCGAATAACGAACACCAAGCCTATTCAGCGCTTTTCAAAAAACATGGTATCAACCATGCAGCATCGCATTCTTGATTTGCCTCAACAACTCATTGGAATCGTAATGTCTGGCGGCTCGCACACGAAGTATTGGCAACCCTGCAGCCTGAAGAACGTGATCAACGAAACGATCCCGCTCTTGTCGAGCTGGCTTGTCGTGGCTTTTGTCATCAAGCTCAATACACAATAGCGGCTGCACAGATTCATTTCTGCAAATCACAAAATCAATGTGCTTCGATTTGATTCGATTGAAATGGCTCCCCCACTTTTCAGTGCCCTTGTTTACCGATACCAAATCCGCCAGTCGGACCTTGGAAAACAACACACAATTACCTTCACAGATCCCGGCCAGCACTTCGAAGAACTTCCGTTCACCGACAGTAAAAAAGTAAGTACGTTTTGTGAATGGGAATTCCTCGGTGACCTGCTGCGCACTTGCCTGGTTATCATTTTTGGGGATTATCCCCAGCGCAACCAGCAATTGCCACAAACACCCTTTTGGTTCAGCCATGATTAATACACTCGCTGTCAACGCCCTGATTCATTCCGGGCACTATAGCAAATGGTCCGCAATCAAATCCATCTATTGATTCGATGGTTATGGTGTTTCCACCTATGGTAAAGCTCATACGATTAAGGTGCGGCAGTTCTGCGCACGCCGTGTTGCCTTACTTCCGTAGGGTGTGCCTCGGTTACAACTGCGACGAATGGCATCCCGTTCTTTCTCATTGATCGGTCGATTAACATGTTGAGCCCAATGGCAGGAACGGGGTACCGGCAATGCTGCCAACAACTTGCGGTGATCGGCATCTCTAAACTCGCGAATCCACAAGCTGGATTATTGCCAGTCTGCGGCGGCGTTTATTGGGTGAGTGTGACCTCTGTGATTTAACTCATCGAGAGCCCACGTTCTTGCCACTTACCGGTTGACAGGGTTTTGATTTGACGTAAATTCGAAACCGCAAACATCTGGTGTTGTTCTCAAATGCTTTTGAGGGCGAGTAACAGGGAATCCAGTGAAAATCTGGAACGGCCCCGCCGCTGTATGCAACGAAACTCTCTGTTCTGAACCATTGCGTTGATAAAGATTAACGTGAGAAGGTCAGAGAGTGGTGCGAATTGCACACGTTGTGAGTCAGAAGACCTACCCGATGTTTTACGAGTCTTGTTTGCGCGGGCGGACGTTCTTGTTGCATTTGATGTATCCCAGGTTTCCATGTGGTGAACTGCGCGCATAAGCTTTTTCGCGATGCCAGAAATTGTGCGCGAATCGGGTTTCTCAATCAGACTCACGAAATAGAATTTCCCAAAACGCAAGGTTTTATGGTGTATTGTCAGGCTCTTGGTTGCAGAACAAAGATTGGCCGCAATCGTTTGGCATTCACGCTGATTGAATTGCTGGTCGTCATTTTAGTTGTGTCGGTTTTGCTTGGACTTTTGCTGCCAGCCGTTCAGCAAGTACGCGAAGCTGCTCGAAGATCGGTTTGCCAGAACCGCCAAAGGCAAATAGGCGTTGCACTGCAAAACTACCATTCATCCTACTCGGCGTTTCCCATGGGTGGGTTGGAATGGCGTGGTTGGGGACAGCCCGAACGACGACAGTTGGCCTGGAGCGCCTTCTTGTTGCCGTTCCTGGAACAGGATAGCGCCTATCAAAAGTTGAACTTGGACCTGCCGTATGATCACCCCGACAATCGCGCTGGCGGCGAGGCGATTGTGGAGACTTATATTTGTCCTTCAGGCGTTCGAGGTCGACAGCTTGTCCAAGGACTGGGGCCGATTGATTTCGGAGGCATATTTGGTGAAAGGATTACCAGTCCGAATCAACCGCCAAAAGGTCTGATGATCTACGACACAGCTTTTTCTATCCGAGACGTTAAGGATGGATTGTCCAATACGCTAATCGTTGCAGAAGATACCGGCTGGCCGGACGGGCAATGGATCAATGGAAGAAATTTATTTGATCAGGCGTTTCCAATTAACGCGGCACCTGATTTCGAAAATGATATTCGCAGTGACCATCCAGGCGGAGCGAATGTCTGCTTTGCCGACGGGCATATTGAGTTTTTGAATCAGGAAATGGATCTGCTTGTACTGGCTGCAATATGCACTCGGGCAGGCGGAGAAACAATTGCAAGATAGGTTTCATTGGCAACTTGATTGCCAGGATTCACAGTTAAGAAAATTGCTTGCGACGGCAATCCGGATGCAAGCCACCAATCGTGGATATACAGTTTTAACAGGACAACATTGTGACTAGATGCGTTAACACAGTTTTGCTTTTACTTCTTTCAAGCGCCTTTGTGTGGAGCGATGGATTTGCCGACGTGGTTGATTTTGAAGAGCTTTCCTTGGAGCCCAATTCCTTTTTTGATGGCTATGGTGCTGGTGCGACGACTGGAAGTTGGAATAGCGGACCGCTTGAGTTCAATACCAATCAATTTGGGCCGGGGTGGAGTTACTCAAACGTGAATGATTCGACGACTGCGGGCTTCACGAATCAGTGGGCCGCAATTACCGAAACGGGATTCGGTGGTGATGGGATTTACGCCGTCGCCAATTCGCTTTCGGAAAACGGTGCCTGGATCAACCTTGATCAGCCGGCTCAGATTCAATCCTTGTGGGCTACCAACACAACCTTCGCAGCGTTATCGATACGAGATGGCGATGATTTTGCAAAACAATTTGGTGGAGAGAGTGGCGATGACCCCGACTTTTTTAAAGTGATTTTTACAGGGTTTTCTGATTTGGCGGCCACAGGCACTTCGACAGGAAGCGTCGAGTTTTTTCTGGCTGATTTCCGCAGCGCCAACAATGACGAAGATTTCATTGTTGATGATTGGTTTCAAGTCGACCTCAGCCAGCTTGGAAATGTCAGTTCGATTGGGATTAGTTTTGAAAGTAGTGACACGGGGCCTTTTGGGATTAACACGCCTGCCTATGTGGCGATCGATTCCCTGACATTGATTGGGATTCCAGAGCCTGGCAGCGCCGCCTGTTTGGTTTTGTTGGGATTGTTTCCAGCCGGCCACCGTCGTCGCAAGCGCTAAATCACATAGCGTCCTGTTTCTGGTCTGGGCAGGAGGGTGGCAAGCCAGGTTTTGGTTGGCTATGCGACCCGGCCGTTTTTGTAGATGCTGAGTTCTTCGTCTTCCAGCAGGCACTTTTGCCATTGCCCGGATTTGCAAGCTTCGACTCGCCGTTTGGTGCTCTTGCGCATGGATTTGTGATAGCCGATTGAGGCCGCGAACAGAGTCAGCAGGTCATTGAACTTGCCGTCATTGCACAGCTCGTGATCATAGAGTTCGACATAACTGTCCGAGCCCATTGCGAACACGACGCCATTGATCAAACCGATCTTTTCCTCGTCAACCAGGATCTCGTAGTCGGGTACGATCGAGCCCAGTTTCTGGCGCAGACAAACTGGCCACATGCGGTTTTTGTAGTAGTAACTGAAACTGAATATCTTGGTGAATGAAAATGGTCTGTAGTTTTGACCAAGGCGAATAATGTATTCGTGTCTGGGCAGTACGACCGCAAAGGATAACAGGATACGTCGTGAGCTGATCGAGTTTTGAATTTCCTCGGTCGTCATTTGTTCAATGGTGCCGGCCCAATTGAGCCGCTTGCCCGAAGTCTTGAAGACTTTAATGACCAGGCGACGTTGTTCAATGTCATCACACTGCATTTGCATGACCTTGTCGGTCTCCAGTTGTTGCTGCAGTTGAGATTTTTGCTTGGCATTCAGGCGGCCTGATTTTTTAATCTCTTTCTTGAGTTCTGTTTTGCGTTTTTCGTGCAGGCAATTGAGAGTCTCTTTAACTTCTTTGCAGTCGGGTTTCCAGATATCGGTGCGGATCCCGATCAGCATCTGCTTCTTCTCCCACTTGCCATCTTCTTTTTCGGAGACGGTTCCCACAACGTCCATGTGGCGAGTGAACTGGGAGGAGTCCGCCATTTTGTAGCTTTGCAAGAAATCAGAATTCGTCGGATGGACCCCGGGAACGGCCCACATGTCGACGTATCGATTAGCTACAAGATCTTTAGGCATAGGTCTGGCGAGAATTCTGGCAATTTGAGGGCCAACTTTTAATTGTTCGTCAGGTTCGACACAAGACGTGAATCGCTAGCAGCACTGAAAGTCGGCCCGTATCAAAACGCAGAAACAGATGATTGCAGTGCTGGTTTTAGTCGCACACAAGTTTAATCAAGAATTCGATAAGGCAAGTTTGAGAGTTTTGCGCTGGCCAGGTCTTGGTCGTGGCAGCGCTTTGTTGCGGCTCTACTGTTGCTGGCCGGGCGGTTATTCAACGTCTTTGAAATTGACCTTCTCGATCAACTGTACGACTTGATCACCTTGTTTGTAGCCAGAGATGGCTTCGATGGCTGAGACGGTGTGTCGATAGCGCAAGGATTTATCGATATCGAGTTCGGCTTCGATATCACCTCCAGACGGGTCGGCCTGCGTACCCACCAGTTCAATAGCGTAGTTTTGCAAGGCGACGTAACAGCCTTCTGGATTGGCCGGATCAAATGGAAAGTTCAGTGTATCCATGCCGAACTCGATCGTCAGCGAGTTCAGATTGCGATTCTCATCAGCAACCATCCGCACAAACATGGTCTCGTCTGTAACTTCCGGGTTCATGCTGGGTTGTTCGGACACCATCGGCATTTTGATACCGAAGTCGCCCTCGTAAACAGGTGTCTTGAAAGTCATCACGAAGAATACCAGCAACTGAAACACCACATCGATCATGGCGGTCATATCCAGTTTGATATCTTCGGCATCGCGATCGGAATTGCGAATTTTCATTGACTACTCCACCTGACTCTTCACACGGAGACTGAATGTTTCCAGGCTTTTCTTTTGACACTCCCGGAGTAGTTCACGAACCTTGCCAGTCTCGACATCCTGATCGGCCCGGATAATCACGTTGATATTGGCGATAGGAACTCGTTCGATCGCGGCGGCATTGATTTCATTTGTGAGGATAGCGTCCAGTCCGCTGATCGCTCCGATCTTTTCGGCTCGCAAGCTAACGGTTCCGTCATCATCCAGATTCAGCATGATTTCATAGTCCGCAGCTTCTTCGGGCGTTTTGGCGACCACACTGTCGGGGAGGTTAATCTCTTCGGTCTTTTCCACTTCGGAAAAGTTGATCAGCAGCATGAAAAACGCGATCAACTGAAAGGCCATATCGATCATCGGTGTGAGATCGCCTTCCAGGATACGGTTCTTTTTAGAGCGTTTTTCAAACTTCATGAATCAAATTCTGCCAAACCCAACTTGAGCCAAACAACCGAGCAAAGGTGCCTAGACTTTCTTTTCGCCGGCGCCGACATTCTCGAAACGGCTCATCAAGCCTTCGCTGGTGATGCCCACGTCGAGTACAAGCCGTTGAATACGGTTTCGCAAAATGTTGTAGGACGCGATAGCTGGAATCGCGATCAACAGTCCGGCGAAGGTCGTAACCAGCGCGGTCGCGATACCGGCGGCAAGTTTTCTGGAGTCCGGCGAGCCAGCGGCGTCAGAGATCGTCTGAAATGATTCGATCATCCCGTGAACCGTTCCCAGCAGACCGATCATCGGGCTGATGGTACCGATCAACGCCAGGTAGCTCAGGCGATGTTCCAGCTTCATGCTTTCTTCTTCGCCGACTTCCTGCATGGCTTCGATGGCCGGGCTGTAACCGGAAGAAAGTTTGGCCAGTCCTGCAGAAAGAACGTTACCCAGGAAAGACTCGTCAGTCTTTGCCAATTCGTAGGCTTCCTGATAGAGCTTCTCGTCGAGGTGGGCTTCAAAAGCTTCCACCAGATGGTCGGGACAAATGTTATCGCGGCGAGCCGCCAGCAGGTTCATTACTGACAATGCCACAAGGATAAAGGACAACAGCAAAAACGGAATGAAATACCAACGCAAAGCCATGAAAGCCCACACCAGCAAATTCCGATTTTTTGGAGCAGCTTCGGATCCACTATCACTGTCACCTGCATCTGCTTGAGCTGCAGCATTGTTTTCTTGAGCAGCTGCCGAATTCGCCGGCAAGGCCGCCCAGCAGCACCAGCTTGCCAGAAAAATGGACAATAACAGGATTAGTGTTTTACGAGCGTCGCTTCGCCTCATTAAATTTCTCCGCATAAAGGTTCAGTTGCCGCACCGTCTGCACGTTCAATATGAACGTCGCAATCAAATTCAACATCGCGATATAAATTGCAATCCAAATTTGCCAGGCAAAGCTGGGTGTCCGATGCCAACCCCTTGAGCATCGGATTTGAATAAAGTCGGCAGTTCTGATGTCCTGAAAATTTCGAGTTAATACCTTACCACGTGACGAGTTTTGATTCACGGGTCCGTTCTGAAATTTGTTCTAAAGTGTGCTGGTCCAGTAAGAGTTGGGAAAACGACTCTTGAGAAGCTGGCGAGTGCGAGCCGAACGCTCGGTATCTTGCAATTGTTGAGCTACTTTGTTGAGCCGATACAGGGCCTCGGTATACGCATCGCGCTCAGTCTGGTACAGCAGTTGAGTATGCATAAAGGCAATTCGAGCAGCTTTCCAATCCTGCTTTTGCATGTGGCAGCACCCCAAAGCGATATAGGCTCGAGCAAAAATCGTTGTCTGGTCCGAGTTTTCCCGGTCGATAAGTTCTTCAATCATTTTAATGCCCTCGTCGGCCTTGTTGTTAAAGGCCATCGCCTGGACCAGAAAACAAGTCGCCTCAAGTTTCATTTCGTTACTCACTTCGCCGTCAACAATTCCGGAAAACAGTCGCTCAGCTTCCGCCGATTCTCCGCCATAGAGCTTGGAGCGACCGAGTTTCACTGTGGCCCGAGACTGGATTTCGGTGGACGAACTGGCCAGCAGCTTTTCGTAATATTCGTTGGCTTTGTTGAATGCGCCGGTGTCTGCTGCCAGGTCAGCGAATTTTTCCACCGCTCGGTAGTGACCGTAGGCGCTGGGATACTGTTGGACAAATTTCAATAACAAGGTGCCCGCTTCTTTGGAGCTTACCTGGCCACCGGCCAACGCGATATTGGCGGCCGCCATCGACTTGTAATACTCGACTTCCTGCGCTATGTACTCGACAGGATCTTCCAATTGGCTGCCCGTCAACGACTCGTAGCAGGTTTCATAGCGGCTCTCGTTGAAGCGAGTCTTCGCGCTGGACAACCATGAGGGTTCGCCATCCAGTCGTATATTGCGAATGTCGCCAATCGAAACTTCTCGATTGCCGTTGCGAGTTTCCACGGTGATGTTGTCGGCCGTCATGGAAGTAATCTTTCCACGAACTGTCGATCCAGTTTTGGTGGTCACGTTGGACTGAGCCCAGCTCAGACTGCAGCAAACCAGCGCGATGCAACAACTGATTACTGTTTGAAATACTTTATTAGTCATGGTTATTAAAATTCTGTATGAAGGTCTCGAATGGATTTCAAGTGAATATCAAGTTCGTTTAAAGGTCGCCTTTGATTTGGTTGATGAGCTCCTGCATTTTGCCTCGCCACTGGTCACCTCCCAGTTCCGGATAGGTTTCTTTGAAATTCTCCAATTCCTTGTCTGCCGATTCAATGAACTCCGGTTGCGAGGTTACTTTTCCGTATTCGTACTTGCACTTGGCCAGGTTGTAGACGGCCCGGTAAACCAGTTCCGGTTTCCGTTGGCGACCGGCCGTGGTTTTAATGGCTTGCCAGCCGAGTACCGTATTTTTGGCCTTGGCCCCGCCATCCTGGATTTTGATTCCGCCCATCACGGCTTGCACGTAAGCTTGTGGTTCTTTGGATGCTTCTGCCCAGGATTGCAGAGTTTCGGTGGCGTCAACTTGCAGATCCAGGTACTTGCGGTTCTGCGGATCGGACATGATTTCCTTGAACACATCGACGGCCTTTGTGTATTGGCCCATGCCGCGAAGTGCCATTGCCTTGCGGCGCTGCATTTCCAGTTTGGTAGTGCTGTCCACTTGTTGTGAATTGGAACCGACCTTTTCAAAAACATTGATTGCTTTCCCAAACATGCCTTTGCCCAGCTCGTCTGCGCCGGCCTCAACCAACTCGGATCCCACGCTGCTCATGGTTGAACCACACCAGATCAGGACTTGAGTATCGCTGGAATTGTCGGCGATTCCGGACAGGAAGACATCCAGTCCTCGCCCGAACGATTTTCGCTTTTCAGGATCTTCGATGGCATCGAATTGTCCCTTGAGCTCGTTGGCCAGTTTGTAATACACGGACACCAGCTTCTTTTGCCCGTCTGGTTGCGATTCGAATTCGGCGGCCAGGGCATCGATCACGTTCTGCGCCTTTTCGATCCAGGTT
>CAZOXC010000068.1:0-9557 GCA_964583205.1 uncultured Pirellulaceae bacterium
GTCAGAAATAACAGAGTGAAAAACGACTGCACGCCACTACAGGCTTCCTCAACGTGATACGGTTTCACGCCTTCTTCCACAGATGTGTTTGGCATTTCGATTACATTGCCAACCAGATTGTGCTTATAGCCAAGCAAATCCAGAAAGTAACTGCTGATGGACGAACTCTTTTGCTGCAGGAATCCGACCAACTGCTGGTCGCCTCGAACTGTATCGAAATCGATACCCGTTGGAGGTTGCAGAAACACGGCCAACAATAAAACCAAGGGCAACAACGAACGCCCGGTTTCCTGGTTTTGGGTTCGCACAAACAAACTGGCAAGCAAACACAAAAAACTGAAACATGCGAACCAGGGCGTTACGAAGATCGTTGCCAAAAATGCAAAGAGCAACCCGGTCACCATCAAAGCGACACTGCTCCAGGATGCCCGGATTGATCCTTGAATTTTTCTGGGCCACCAGAAATACAGAAAATACGCCAGCGCCAAAAATCCGAAAACAAACGCTTGGTAATGCGATCGGCCCCAGAGATTCTTGTAGTACATCACAAGTAACGGAATCTGCGCCAGGATAATAATCAGGTAGGGCAGCAGAAAATTTACAAAAGTAAGAGTCCCTTCCTTTTCACCATCGCGTTCAGGCGAATTGCCAATTGTTGAAGAAGAAGCCGACATTTGTTAATTCCAGTTTGAAGCGGTTGATTGAGTAGCAACTGTACCCATTTTAGACTAAATCGCTGATTTTGTATGTTATCTATTTTGGTTGGTTTCGTCCACGCGACGGATTCGAACGCCTATATTATCCGTAGAATCGGAGCTGTTAGGTGGAACCATTTACGTCCAGATACCACCGGACCATCTCCCGAAGCCCCTGCTCCGTTGTTTTTTCTGGATCATATTGCATCCTCTGCAACTCGGCCGCATCGAATTTGGTTTGAGTCCCGAATTTCTTGACTCGTGCCGGCGTGATCGGAGACCGCTTGCCAATGCACTTGGTGAGCAAATCGACAGGAAAAGCCATTGCCGATACAACACCAATCGGCAAACCGATTGTTGGACGTTTCATTCCAAGTTCTTCGTGGATGATATCTACAATTTGGGTTGTTTGAAGCTGTGGCCCATCAACGAAATTCGCAACATGAATCTGCCCATCGGGCTGCTGTGACGCCCATTCACCCATGAAATTGACCAGGTTGGATACGACCGCCAGTGACTTCACATTCTTGCCACTACCGATATTGAACAAGTACTTTCCTCTTTTTATTTGATCAATCAACGAGTACATCGTTGCCTGGTTTCGAGGGCCGATAACGACTGTCGGGCGAATAATCAATGCTAACCGCTGGGAATCAGCAGCAACCCAATCTTCAATTCGTTTCTCTGCCGCAAGTTTCGATGCCCCATAAGGGTTTTGTGGATCCGGTTTGGTGGCTTCAGAAATTTCATTGTCATCGGGATTGTAGACAGCGACCGAACTGGTAAAGATCAACTTGCGAACGCCCTTCCTGTCCATTGCGTTCAACAATTGGAGCGTGCCGTTTTCGTTGACATCAAAATACTCGTCCCGTTCAATTCCAAAATCACGATGCGCTGCAGCAAGGTGAATGATGACGTCGGTATTTGCGCAAATCTTTTCGCAAGTCTCACTTGATCGCACATCACCCTGTACATGGTTGCCGACGTAATCGAATTCAGGCTGGACCAGGTCAAGATTGGAATCAATTTCCAGATCGCTGAATTCCGCTTGGAATTTTTCATAGCAATAGCGACCGATGAAGCCACTACCGCCCGTAAATGAAACTCGTGTCGTCATCTATTTTTTGTCAGAAATTAAAGGTAGAGAATTGTGATTGCACATGAATTTGATTGCCCGGCCGCGAACTATCAACTTGCTGAACCTTTTGTTTCCAGCCCCATGCAATCCAACATGTGCTGGTTTACCAAACGCACATCGTATTTTGATTCGGCCAATTCGCGACTGGCCATTCCCATCGTCTTTATCGCCTGGCGGTTTTCCAGAAAATAGTCCATGGATTGAAATAGACCATCAACGTCTTTGGGTTCAATCATAAAACCATTCTCACCATCGACAACCGTTTCGCGACAACCGCGTGAGTTGGTTGTGATGATGGCTCTTCCTGACGCAAGGCTTTCCAGAATCGTTTTGGGAGTGCCTTCCATGTAAAAAGACGGCAGGGTAAATACACTCATTGCACTCAAGTAGGGCCTGACATCCTCGGTCACGCCAAGGTACTCGACAATGCCCTGTTCATGCCATTCATTAATTTGTTCTTTGGTCATTGCGTTGGGATTTTGGTCAAAGGGCCCCAGCAACTGGACCTGGACCTGGTCATTCCATTTTTCTTTTAGTCGCCGCGCGGCCTCGTAGTATTCCGGTAGTCCCTTGTCGCGAAGAATCCTGGACACCAGCAAGAACACAACTTTTCCGTCAACTTCCGGCTCAGAGTATTGAAAACGATCAAGAGAAACGCCCGACCCGTCTACGACAACCACATTAGTATTGGGTGAAAAGACTTTTTTACTCGTAATGGTCTGGCAATCGTCCGGGTTTTGAAAAAACACAGTCGTGGCATTTTTCAAACTGGACCGCAGCAACCGCACCGTGACGAATTCTGCAAGTTTTCGTTTAACACTCGACTCATTGGAAAACACATATCCCAATCCGGCAAACAGGCCATGAAAACGGATGCCCAGCTTTCGACAGGCCTTACCGGCAGCCACAATCGGTAACAGATGAAATGCAAATACGTCCGTGGCGCTGTGTTGCTGGAGTAGCTTTCGAATTTCCTTAAAGTAGCTGAGGCCGGAAACAGGATTCAAAGACTGTTTGTTGTTCTCCACCTCGATCACATCGAATCCAATTGCTCGAATGTCATCCAGATGAGACTTTTCAGAGGGAGGGCAAATCAACAATGGAGCCGTTTCACTGCACTCGACAAATCTCTGCATCAATTCAGGACGTCGATTCAATGCGGCAGTAACATCTCCGCACACTACGGCGATTTTGGTCATAGCTTGGTACTTAAAAAATGAGTAGGTTCAAGAGAAAGCAATCTGCTGTCATCCTGTTTGGGTTTCCACCTAATGATTCTGCCCGGATTGATGCCATCTTTCGTACCAAAGATAAAGCACGAATAGAAACCAAACGAATTGTGCATCACGATAGTTTTTGTCTTTGAGAAATGCTCCAATCGTCTTGTTCAATTCACTCGATTCAAACTGAAACGCTTCGCAAAACGACTGATCATGAGCCAAAGCCTCCAGTTTGTCTGAAAACTGAGACACTAACCATTGCCTTACGGGGATATTAAAACCGTGCTTGCGTTGATCGATCAATTCTGAGGGCAAATATCTAGAGAGTACTTTGCGAAGCAAGTATTTGTTAGTGCCATTTTGAAGTTTAAAGTGGTCTGGCAACGAAAACGCGTGGGCGATCAATTGCTGATCCAACAATGGGTCGCGACCCTCCAATGCTACCCGCATGGTCGCCCGATCGACCTTGGTCAGGATATCACCTTCCAGATAATGATTGACGTCGAGCAGCCCAAGATAAGACAGCAAGCGCTCTTCTGTTTGTTCGCTCTCCATTTGCCCGGTACGAGAATATGGTACTGCCGCAGTCAATCTGGCAAGTTGAGCTGGAGTCGAATAAGACGACGCGAGATCAAAGAGTGACTCAAGATCGACCGCATCCAGCGTCCTGACCGACTTGGCAATTTTCGCCTCGACATTGCTGAATTTGGATTGAATTGCCATGGCAGCCAATCTTCCCAGCAGCTTTGAACTAATAACAGCGCGGCCTGACGCTGCCAACATTTTTTTGGCGATCACCGGCATTTTTGCAATACTGCTGCGCCATTTCTTTACGAATAGATACTTCGTATAGCCTCCAAACAACTCGTCCCCACCATCTGCCGAGAGACTGACTTTGACTTGTTCTGCGGCGAATTCAGCAACCAGATAGGTCGGGATAATCGATGCGTCACCGAAAGGCTCGTCGACAATTTCAGGTAATCTTGGAACGATTTTAAGGAAATCGTCTTCGGTACAAATTCGCTCATGATGGCTTGTGCCCAGATGCTTGGCGATCGCCGCTGCTTGCGCTGACTCATCATACTTTTTGTCATCAAAACCAATCGTAAATGTCTTCAATTGTTGATTGGAGTGCTTTTGCAAGACTGCCGTAACCAGCGATGAATCCACGCCACCACTCAGAAATATCCCCACCGGGACATCAGCGACAAGCCGCAGTTGAACACTGTCTTTCAGCACAGCCTCGAGTTCATCGACGGCTGTTTTTTCATCTACATTCTTGACCTCGGCCTGCGCAAATGTCTCGTCAGCAGACCAATACCGATGGCAATCAATCTTTTGTTTTTCGTCGACACAAAGATACGAACCCGGCAATAATTTCTTGACATGTTTGTAGATGGAATTTGGAGCCGGAATGTATCCATACATCAAAAATGTGGCTACGGCCCGGTTGTCTATTTCGTTGTTAAAAAACGGATGGTAATGGAAGGCCTTAAGTTCCGATGAAAACATCAACAGATTTTCATGGTGATAGTAATAAAGCGGCTTCACACCGACTCGATCACGACAAAGGATCAAACGACGTTCATCGATATTCCATAGAGCCAGCCCAAACATTCCTCGAACGCGTTTAAGAAATTCCATTCCTTCATTTTGAATTCCTTTAACCAGCACTTCCGTATCGGATTCTGTTTTGAAATCAATTTTGTGTTCAAACGAATCTCGAACCTCATGGAAATTGTAAAACTCACCATTAAAAACGAGCACGTCGGGACCGGCACGCCAGGGCTGCCGACCATTTTCGGACAAATCGATAATCGATAATCGCCGATGGCCCAATGCGAGCCGGTTGTCCAAGTCAAAGAACTCACCCTCACTATCCGGCCCGCCATAGTGCAACGAATCGCGCATCAAACGAAGCGTTTCTTCGTGATCGTATTGGCGACTTTGATCAAATTCAAAAAAACCGGCTATTCGGCACATGATCTTATCTTTTGGAATTTCAAAACGAGACGCAAACTACGCAATTTATTTCCAGTGTGAAAAGTCTCGTTCGAGTCGTCTTTCCAGCCATTCAATATCGCTCAAAAACTCTCGCTTAAGCATAGACTTTTGTTGCTCACTCAGGCCGGGGACTGCCTTACCGCCTTGATAGAGCCGTTTGAGTCCAATTTTTTTTCCCAGCTCGACGATTGGATACAGCCGCATTCCACGAAGTGCCAATGAGACTCTCTCCATTAATCGCACAAGTTTCGGAGATCTCGGTGCAGTGGCTGCATTGACTTTCTGGCTGGCTTCCTGGTGCAACTCAAGAGGTTCAATTTCCAAAAACTGGCACACATGATCGATCACAGTCTGTGGATTGTCTATCACGTCATCCTGCACAACATAGTGGACTTTCTCGAAAAGTTCTTCCCACTTCAGCGAGTGAACCTGGTATCTACCCGACTCGATAATTCGAGGCTGCATTCGAGTTGCTTTCTCGAAGTCATCGGGAACAAGTCCGGAATTCCGAAAATGCTTAAATGTGGATTCGGTTTTTTCAACCGGGTTTCTTACATTGATGAGAATTTTACAGTCAGGGAAGTGCTCTGCGATTCGCTCAGGCGCTGGCAACGAATCAAAATAGGTTGGCCCAACCTCACCGCACAGCAAGCCCTCGGCTGGATTCTGGAAATGCCACAGATACCAATCCATCCCCTTTACGTACCGTTGGTCAAAAAAGTAGGTTTCCTTGACCTTGCTGGGAAACATAACATCTGCATGGGCCGATAGAATTTCATACAGCCAGGTGCTTCCGGTTCGCTGGGGGCCAACACAAACAAAGCTGATCGTCGAGGCAAACTTGCTCAAGGATGCTCCTGAAGAGTCTTCTGGCCGCAAAATTCATCAAACAATTTCTGATAGGCAATGCATTCTTCCACAGGATCGAAACGCCGTTTGGCAGTGTCTCGCCCAACCTGTCCCATTTTCAAACGCATTTCACTGGACTGATACAGTTCGCTGAATCGGCTCACCAGGCTGTCCAAATCGTCTGGACTCTCCAAAAATCCGTTTTCTCCATGTTCAACAACGTCGGGAATTCCACCGACAGGTGTAGCCACAACTGGCAATCCGGCAAACATGGCTTCCTTGATCACATGGGGCACTCCTTCGTTAAACGAACAAAGTGCAAAGACGTCGGCGTTTGCATAAAACTGCACAGGGTCGTCTTGCCAGCCATGGCATACAACTTGATCTGCCACATCCGATTCATCGAGTAATGCTTCGAACTTTGTTTGAGACTCACGGTCTTCGTATGGCCCAACCAAATCAAGCACGGCCGGAACGCCTTGTAATTTGAGTTGTTCAAGTGCTTGAACGAGAATTTGCTGGTTTTTGCGATCGCCAATGGTTCCGATACAAAGTATTCGCAGCTTCCCGCAGTCAGGATTTTGCTGGATCGCTGACAGTGAATCAATTTTATGTTGTGGAATTGCAGACTCGATATAGCGCAGCTTGGATCGGTACCTGTGCGCGGTTCTGGATCCGAAAACGATTTCCTGCTGGCACTTGGCCTCTGTAATCACGACGGTGGATAACCCGAATCCAATACGGTGAATGAGTTTAATGATTCCCTTTGACTGCTTCTCAAGTGCGATGTCCCAAATCTGAGGGATCTTTTGTTTTCGCGCAGCCCAACCAGTCATCAAGACACCGCGGGATCCTCGCGACCAGACTACATCGATATCGTGCTCTTCGATAAGATTTCCGATTTGCGCATTGAATCGACGCAACCCGCGAGCTTCGATGAGTTTTCGAACTGGGCCTGTGCGAAGTAGTTGCCCACCCTGTGAACTGACCGACTTGTCCGGCTCAACAACAGTAGACGGAACGTCAAGCTTTTTGACCTCGCGCAGAAGATCATTCTCAGACTGAGTAACGAAAAATGGGGAATAGCGATCCCGATCGATATTTTCCAGCAAACTCAGCAGCGTCCAAGGTCCACCAGTTAGACTCTGGTAGAAATGGAAATAGAAGAGAACCTTTATTTTTGAACTATTCACTTGGATGGTCATTCCGACATAGTGGCAGGTCTGAATTCAACAATACCTGCTGCCGGCAATCTAGCAAAGATTTTTTCAACGACAAATCTGGCATAGGTGAAGCCCAGTGTCATCTTCGAAGGTGGGGAGGTACGTGTCCATTGACGGGCCTCCTCAATTGCCACACGACCGGTACTTTTCCAGCTTCTTTGGAAACCAACATTACCATTACCAACAGGATCGGAGTTAGCCAAAATTCAATTTGACGAACACCGTTATGGGTCACACCGAAAAGCAATGGTGGCAATAAAAATAAACTGCTGATACCCGCCGTTCGCCATAGGCGAATTCCCAAAGTCACCATCAAGATCACGGCAATCACGCCATAAGAAAATATTAGTGCTCCAAAAGTCGAATGGAATTCTTTGACCCGTCGGCCTTTTGCAAAGAACCGATCATCGAACCCCTCACCGGCGCCAAAGATCAAATACTGTTCGTTTCCTTGAATTCTATCAAAGCCCCGTCCTAATACTTGTTCCATCAAGCTTACCTTGTTTCCACGATCAATCCGCCGCTGCAACTTACGAAAACCACTTTGAACAGATTCATCGTCCAGCAATCCGGCAAACACCAATACAACCAATAAGATTCCGCCGACAACTAGATGCTGAATTCGAGTGGCGAAACCCAGGAAAGCCGCCAATGCAATAGATACAATTCCTGCCCGGGATGCCGTCATCAATGTCAGGTAAATAAATCCCAGGAACAATAAAGGAACAAACTTCGAGGGTAAAGAAGGCATCAGCCGAAATCGATTGATGATTGCCACAAATGTCCCGGAAAGAATCGAATAGAATGCCAGTTGGTTGGGATTGTTGAAAAACGCAACTTGCCGATCGGCATTACTTGTATCGAACCTGCGCAGTCCATTCGTCATAGCGACATAAACCGCCAGGAACAGCCCCATAAACACCATTCCAGTAGCGGTAATTCGAATAAATTGTTCACGTTCACCCTGTTGCAACGAACAAAACGCGACGACTGCCAACAGATTAAACGAGCAGTATACAGTGTATTTTAGAAATCCAAATTCATGAGTAAACGCAAACCAAGCCAGGTTGACACAAGCCATCCAAACCAACAGCATCACCACGACCATTCCGATGTTAGCCAATTCTTTCACTACAAAGAATCGGCCTCGCAGAAAACGCGTTACAACGAACAAGACTAAGACAACATCTGCTGGTTGAGCAGCCCCACTTTGAAAGAAATAAAATGGCGACAACACAACAAACAGGAACCAAAGGAAAAGCTCAACTTTACTGGCTTGACCGGACTGCCCATGAACGCCGGGCAACGAAATCATCGGGTTGGAGGCAGAAGTTGTCACTTGCGAGAATCTTGTCTTATATTCAACTTAAGAAATTCAACGGAATGGCCTGATTGGAATGCATGACCAATCGAGCCTTCATATCTTATCGGTCTAATCGCCTTCATACGATATCAAATCAGGATCGGCTAAGGATTTGTTCCGTCAACATTGTATTCGAATATCGGGTCTGGGAAGGACATGGCGAATTTAGGAAGAATATCGCAACTCCAGCAGAAGCCAGGCTCAGGGTGAAAACACTCTGTCGGAGAACATGCTGCGATTTGAGGCCCATCTGAATTTGGAGATCTTTTTTTCAATCAATGTGTCTACCGACACTAAGGCAAATCTTTATCAAGCCAACCGCTCAGGTCGCGGCTACATACTTCGGATAACAACCGGATATCTTCGTAGAAATAGTCAATGATATCATTTCTGAGGGAGGCAGACATTTCATTCTTGTTATTGGTTCTGGTCATGATCGATTGGACATTCCAATGCTTGATCAGAGGCAGACGCTTGACGAATTGTTTCAGTTTCTTCATTCCCGGAGATGGGTAGAAAAACAATCGATTCAAAAATCTGTTCCGGGACGTTCTGGCCGGGTTTTTGGAAGTGAACTGTTTCGATTCATCGAACTCCAGCTCAAGAAAATCTAAAACTCCTTTGTAGAACTTCATTGAATCCGATTTCAGGTCTTCAAAAAAACAAATCTTAAGTTGTTGGTTTGGCACTTGTGCAACAATCCGATTCAAATAAAAACCTAGCCGTCCGGCTTCCAGGTATGTCGCATGCGATGGATAAGGATGTTGTTGGACAAATTCAGGCGCACGCAAACCGACCCGTCCCAACTTCCAAGCCTTGGAGAGATCAGTTTCAGTCTCGATTTGACGAAAAACGAAATGTTGATGTAAAGAACGGATCAAATCAGCGGGATGTCGAACTGCGACTATGAATTTAGCCGATGGATCATATTCCAGAATGTTTTGAATTGCATTCTCTGAATAAATATAGTTGGTCGATGCATCCAGCATGTATCGGCTTGTCACATCGGCTGGATACAAATCCAGGTAATCCTGTAAGTGGCGCACATGCCTAAAGTCTGAAAAG